>NZ_JBXWSF010000004.1:0-89634 GCF_059613285.1 Ruegeria sp. BHSB058
CAAGCACATGCAGCCCCACGGCAACAACCAGAACCCACTGAAATATCCAATGCAGCCGGTCAGTCAAGCTGGAAAGCCATTCGGATTTGGGCACAAATGGCAGGTTTTGCCCAAACGGCCAGACGATCGGAGCAAAACCCTCGGTGGCGGCGTGGTGCATCCAGCCGGTCAACGGGACCAGAACCAAAGCCCCATAAAGTACCCAATGCACGAGTTCCGCAACGTAAGCTTCGGGCTTGTTGTCCGCGTTCAGCAAGCCTGGCTTGGTTTGGGTCAAGGCCCAAAAGATTCGCGCGAGTGCCAGGAACAAGATTGATACGCCCAGCGTTTTGTGGATGGAAAACACGGTTACGGTACGGCTAATGTCCTCGATCGTGGTTTGAACGGACGGATCATAGATGTCCTTGGCCATTTCGCTTGCGACCCATCCCAAGGGAATGGCGGTCAGAATCATCAACGCGATCAACCAGTGGAAAGTTTTGGCAATACTTCCATATTGGCTCGACGAGTTGGTAAAAGGCACTGTGCGGCTCTCCTGCTAGTCTTGTGGAAAACCTATGTGACGCGTCTCGAGGTGCAACTGTTTAGAGCGCACAGGTTCCGTGTCTTTATGCAGAGCTTGTGCCGCGCGCCTGTGCAGTTTACACCGCGCGGCAACCCAACGTCAGGTAAGAGGTCGCAATGACAATCGCATTCGTTTTTCCGGGGCAGGGCGCCCAGACGATCGGAATGGGCAAGGCGCTGGCTGATGCCTATCCGGCTGCAAGGGCCGTCTTTGATGAAGTGGACGAGGCTTTGGGAGAAAAGCTGAGCACGCTGATCTGGGAAGGCGATATTGACGAACTGACACTGACGCAGAATGCACAGCCCGCGCTGATGGCCACATCGATGGCAGCCATGCGCGCGTTGGAGGCCGAAGGAGTCCCGGTATCAAAAGCGTCCTTTGTCGCCGGTCATTCGTTGGGTGAATACTCGGCGCTGGCCGCGGCAGAAGCCTTGAGCTTATCCGATACGGCGCGCCTTCTGCGTACGCGCGGGCTGGCGATGCAAAGTGCCGTGCCGGTAGGCCAAGGAGCGATGGCGGCCATTCTTGGGCTGGATCTGGATGCGGTGCGCGAGGTTGCCGATGAGGCCGCCCAGGGCGAGGTCTGTCAAGCGGCAAACGACAATGACCCGACACAGGTCGTGGTGTCCGGCGCCAAGGCGGCCGTTGAACGCGCCGCCGAGATTGCCAAGGAAATGGGCGCGAAGCGCGCGATCATGCTGCCTGTCAGCGCCCCGTTCCATTGCGCCTTGATGCAGCCTGCGGCGGATGTGATGGCCCAAGCCCTGGCCGATGTGGAAATCAAGGCGCCCACCGTCCCGCTGGTGTCCAATGTGCGGGCCGAGGCTGTGACTGATCCCGACCTGATCCGCCAGCTCTTGGTCGCACAGGTCACAGGATCTGTGCGTTGGCGGGAAAGCGTACAATACATGGCGGCGAATGGTGTTACCGTACTATGGGAAATCGGGGCGGGCAAAGCCCTGTCGGGGATGATCCGCAAAATCGACCGGGTACTTACGACCAATGCAGTCGGAACACCCGATGACGTGAACAAAATCACAGCGGGCGACACCTGACAGTTTTAGGAACATAAGCTGTATGAAAAAGACATGCAGTCTAATAAGGGGATGATCATGTTTGATTTGACGGGCAAAAACGCTCTGATCACAGGTGCTTCGGGCGGTATCGGTGGGGAAATCGCCCGCGCATTGCACAACGCGGGCGCAACAGTGGCGCTATCAGGTACTCGCGTCGAGCCCTTGCAAGCCTTGGCTGACGAACTTGGCGAACGCGCCCATGTTCTGCCTTGCAATCTCGGAGATCCCGACGCCGTGGTTGCGTTGCCGAAACAGGCAGCCGAGATCATGGGGTCGGTCGACATACTCGTCAACAACGCCGGAATAACCAAGGACAACCTTTTTATGAGAATGTCGGATGCTGAATGGGACAGCGTCATTGATGTCAATCTTAACGCGACCATGCGTTTGTGCCGAGGTGTTCTTCGCGGCATGATGAAGGCGCGCTGGGGCCGGATCATCAACATTTCGTCGATTGTCGGGTCCATCGGGAATCCCGGGCAGGCCAACTATGCTGCGTCCAAGGCCGGTATGGTCGGGCTTGCCAAGGCGATTGCCCATGAGGTTGCATCACGGGGAATCACCGTGAACACCGTTGCCCCCGGGTTCATTACCACCGCGATGACGGAAAAACTGACAGAAGACCAGAAAGCAGGCCTGTTACAGCAGGTTCCGATGGGCAGAATGGGCGAGGCGGGAGAAATCGCTGCGGCAGTTCTATACTTGGCCAGCCCCGAAGCGGCTTATGTAACAGGAAGCACCTTGCATGTGAACGGCGGTATGGCCATGTTGTAGGCGCAGGCGGTGGCAGGCGGAAAGCGTTTGCCTCCTGCGTTGTCTGTGCTATAGGCGGCGCGTATCTGTTAGGGCTGATCCGATGGTCGGTCCTCGAATCCCCGGGGTTTCCGGGACCCAAACCGCCCGGAACGGGCATATCAAAGCCGCCCGATCGGGCAAGGGCAGAACCGGGCAAAGCGCCCTGAAGGAATGAGGAATAGACATGAGCGACGTCGCAGATCGCGTAAAAAAGATCGTTGTTGAACACCTGGGTGTTGAAGAGGACAAAGTCATCGAGAACGCGTCGTTCATTGACGATCTGGGTGCAGACAGCCTTGACACCGTGGAACTGGTGATGGCTTTCGAAGAGGAATTCGGTATCGAAATCCCGGATGATGCGGCCGAAACCATCCAGACTTTCGGCGACGCCGTAAAATTCATCACCGAAGCTTCCTAAGCTTTTCGAGTGACCCCAAAAAAACGGCGCTTCCGTGCAACGGAGGCGCCGTTTTTTGTTGACCGATGCAGATTCCGTCTTGCGCAACGCCTGCACCGCCAGCAATTTTCGTTCCTGAGGCAAAAAAACAGAACGGGCAGGACATGAAACGATCCATCCCGATGATAAATACGGCACGTTTGACGCTGTGTGCGATGCGACCTGAGGATTTTCAGCGGTTTGCGGAAATCTGGAGCGATCCCACGGTCGTCCGCTTTATCGGTGGCGAGGTGCGAACGCGCGGCGAATCCTGGGATGCGTTTCTGCGCAATGCTGGTCACTGGCAGATGACTGGTTTCGGACAATGGGCGGTTGTTTCGCAAGCATCCCGCAGGATGATCGGGCAGACAGGCTTTTTCTACAGCAATCGTTGCCTTGGCGAAGATTTCGACCGGTTCCCCGAAGCAGGTTGGGTCTTGTCCCAAGAAGCTCAAGGCCAGGGGTTGGGATACGAGGCCGCGCAGGCCGCTCATGACTGGTTTGACAGGGTGATCCCCGGCCCGCTGGTTGCATTGGTGGACGTCGCCAACGAAGTATCCCGCAACTTGGTAGAAAAACTGGGTTACAAGCCGCTGCGCGAAACCGAGTATCGCGGAACGCTGGTGAATCTGTTTCGCCGCAATGGGCCACCAGCCGTGATGTGAAACGCATTTTTCGCCCGTGCGCCGCAAATGGCGCAAACGATGCCGATCCTGTGAGATGACTGCGATTCTCTCTGCGATATGCTATGCTCGATTTCCACGACGACTGAGCAGAGGAACAGGCTCATGATCATTTATCCCACGATGGAACTGCAAAAAGGGCGCTGCGTGACGCTCGAAAAGGGGCGGCTGGATTCGGCGATGCTGTGGCATGTCGATCCGGTCGAGACCGCGCGCAGCTGGGCTCAGGCCGGTGCGGAATGGATTCACGTGACCGATTTCGATGCGATTGAAGGCAGTCACGAGAATGCCGAACTGATCGAAGAGATCATTCGCGCGGTCGGCGTTCCGGTTCAGCTGGGCGGTGGCATGCGGACCCGCGAGAATGTTGACCATTGGATCGACAAAGGCGTGGGGCGCGTTGTTCTTGGTACGTTTGCGGCGCGCGATCCACACACGGTCAAGGATCTGGCAATCCGCCATCCCGACCAGATCGTTCTGGCGGTCGATGTGTGGCAGGGCTATGTGATGACCGAAGGGTGGCGCAGTCAGAGTGTCTGGACGCCGGAAGCCTTTATCCAAGCGTTCACTGATACGCCGTTTGCAGCGATCCTGGTGACCGATATCAATAGCGACATGGTCGACGTCGAGGCGCAGCTGGGCCTGATTTCCGGTCTGGCGTCCGAGGCAAAGACGCCCGTCATCGCCAGCGGCGTCGTACGTTCGGTCGACGATATCTCGCGTCTTGCGTATATTCACAATATCGCAGGCGCGATGGTCGGTAGAGCGTTGTTCCGCAAAACACTGGATCTGTCCGAAGCGCTGGCTGTCGCCCAGTCTGCGCATGAACCGGTCGCTGATTTCCAATAAGAAACTTCTGCGCCATCCCGAAATTGCTGCCACGCAGCATGCCGGGTTGGCGTTCCTTTGGCATTGAGCGAAATTCGGTCGTCATTTGGAAGACGACCTGTCGGATTGGTGTTGATGAGGCGGGTCCTCAGATCGAACCTGTTTTGAGGTGAGCACGTCTTGTTCCGTTCAGCGAAGTCGCTTGCTCTGGTGCGTGTTGCGGCAAGTTCATCAGAGCTCTGCGATTGCCAAGTGGCTGAAAAACGCTGATTGTAAAGGAATGCTCGCTCTTGCCCCCATCCCCTTGGCCGGGGTATGAGCGGTTTTCAAACAGGAAGCAGGCAAGAGGCATAGTCTATGCGCAGAGTCGTTGTAACCGGTCTTGGTTTGGTCACACCTTTGGCCAGCGGGGTCGAGGAATCCTGGTCGCGGCTGCTGGCCGGAGAGTCAGGTGCCGGCCCGATCACCTTATTCGACGCCGAGGCAAGCGGAGTCGCCACGACCTATGCCTGCGAAGTACCTCGCGGTGATGGCACGAACGGAACATTCAATCCCGACGATTGGATGCCACCCAAGGAACAGCGCAAGATCCAGGACTTTATCCTGTATTCGATCGCTGCAGCCGAAATGGCGTGCAAGGACGCCGACTGGCTGCCCGAGGATGAGGATGCTCGCCTGCGTACCGGTGTCATGATCGGGTCGGGCATCGGTGGGCTCGGATCGATTGCGGAAACCGCCAACCTGATCAAGGACCGCGGCCCACGCCGTGTGTCGCCGTTCTTTATCCCCGGTGCGCTGATCAATCTAGCGTCGGGTCAGGTGTCGATCCGCTTTGGATTCAAGGGACCGAACCATTCGGTCGTGACGGCGTGCTCGACCGGTGCTCATGCCATCGGAGACGCCAGCCGGCTGATCCGTCTTGGCGATGCGGATGTGATGGTTGCGGGCGGCGGCGAAGGCTGCATCTGCGAAATCGGAATCGCGGGTTTCAACGCGTGCAAGGCGCTGTCGACCAAGTATGCGGACAACCCCAAAGCTGCCAGCCGTCCTTATGACGTTGATCGCGACGGGTTTGTCATGGGCGAGGGCGCGGGCGTTGTGGTGCTGGAGGAATATGAGCACGCAAAGGCACGCGGCGCCAAGATTTATGCCGAGGTGCTTGGTTACGGCATGTCTGGCGACGCTTATCACATCACGGCGCCTAGCGAAGACGGTGATGGTGCCGAACGTTCGATGCGCGCCGCGTTGAAGAGCGCCGGGCTGGAGCCTTCGGCCATCGACTATATCAATGCGCATGGCACTTCGACCATGGCGGACACGATCGAACTTGGAGCGGTGGAGCGTCTGCTGGGGGATCACGCGGCAAAGGCGACCATGTCGTCGACCAAATCGGCCACTGGGCATTTGCTGGGCGCGGCAGGGGCGATCGAGGCGATTTTCTCGATCCTCGCGATCCGCGATCAGGTTGCCCCGCCGACGATGAACCTGGAAAACCCGGCCGTCGAAACACCGCTTGATCTGGCGCCGAACGCCAAGCGCGAGCGCAAGATCGATGTTGCCCTGTCGAACTCGTTCGGGTTCGGTGGCACAAATGCGAGTGTGATCTTCGGAAAGGCCAACTAAATGTGGCGGGGTCTGGCTTCGAACATGCTGACTGTTCTGGCGGTGGGCATGTTCCTGGCCGCTGGGGTCGTGCTGTGGGGCAAGTCGCAGTATACCGCTGAAGGACCTTTGGATACGGCCATCTGCCTGCGGGTTGCCAGTGGGTCGAACATGACCCGTGTGAGCCGTGATCTGGAGCAGCAGGGCGCGGTGACCAGTGGCACAATCTTCCGCTTGGGGTCAGATTATTCCGATAAATCTCAACACCTTAAGGCGGGAAGTTTTCTGATCCGCGAAGGTGCGTCGATGGAACAGATTGTCGAGGAGATCACGCGCAGCGGGGCCAGCACATGCGGGACCGAAATCGTGTATCGGATTGGCGTGACGCGGACCCAGACCGAGGTGCGGGAACTGGACCCGGCCACGCTGGAGTTTGTCGAGATTGCCGAATTCGATCCTGCTGATGGTCAAGTGCCTGAAGAATATACAGAAAAACGCGCCGAGAGGGATACCCGCTATCGCATTGCGATGGCCGAGGGCGTGACGTCGTGGCAGGTTGTCGAGGCCCTCAAGGCGATGGACGTGCTGGACGGCGAGGTCGGGGAACTGCCGGCCGAAGGGATGTTGGCACCGGACAGTTATGAGGTGACGCCTGGGACGAACCGCGCCGAAGTTCTTGCTAAAATGGTGGAAAAACAGCAACTTAGGGTGAACGCGGTTTGGGAGGCCCGGCAAGATGGGTTGCCTATCGAGACGCCGGAAGAAATGCTGATCCTTGCTTCGATCATCGAAAAGGAAACCGGCGTTCCAGAAGAGCGGGGGCAGGTGGCGAGTGTGTTCGTCAACCGCCTGGAACAAGGCATGAAACTGCAGACGGACCCGACCGTGATCTATGGGATCACCAAGGGTCAGGGCAGCCTGGGGCGCGGGTTGCGACAAAGCGAGCTTCGCCGCGTAACACCTTGGAATACCTATCTTATAGATGGCCTTCCACCGACGCCTATTGCCAATCCGGGGTTGGCAAGTCTTGAGGCCGCAGTGGCGCCGGAGAAGACGGATTACGTGTTCTTCGTGGCTGACGGAACGGGGGGTCATGCCTTTGCCGAAACGCTGCAGGAGCACAACCGCAACGTCGCCAAATGGCGCGAGATCGAGGCTCAGCGGAAGAGCGAGGGCGACTGACCCGCTTGTCCGACTTGTCCGAAATGTACAGGTTTTCGGGGGCGTGTTGTGCGAAATGTACAAGTCCCAGGCAGTCTGATGGATCGATTTCGACGGGGCAGCGTCTTTGCCCGTCTGCGTTGCGTCGCGCCACTGGAGACCGGCGGAGCCGGATCCGGGGGATGCAACCTTGCCAATGCGGTCGGTTGCATCAGGACTTTTCAAAATCTGATCATCAATGGGCGGGTCACGTTGCTTTAACGTTTCCCAAAACCCAATCGAACTGTCAGAGGTGACGCAGAGTTTTTGCTGCCACCCTCATCAAGGAACCTGACCTGTGCTGACCGTCATCAAGAACGCCCTGATCCACAGTCCCGAGCCGGTTGGCATCGGCAACATCGTCATCGCCGGAGAGCGCATCGTCTATCTGGGAGCGGGTCTGCCCGACATACCGGAAGCTTTGACGGCCGAGGTGATGGATGCCGAGGGCGCGCCGGTTGTGCCGGGGCTGATCGATGCGCATGCGCATATCACCGGGGGTGGCGGCGAAACCGGGCCGGCCAGCCGGGTGCCGCCGATGATGCTGTCGGCCTTTACCCGCGCCGGGGTGACCTCGGTTGTCGGGGTTCTGGGTACGGATGACCTGACGCGGAATACGCAGACGCTGGTGCAGCAGGCCTATGGGTTGCGCGAAGAAGGGCTTTCGGCCTGGTGTCATACCGGGGGGTATCATGTGCCGCTGACCACGCTGACCGGGTCGGCGCGGGGCGATATCGTGTTTCTTGATCCGGTGATCGGGGTGGGGGAGCTGGCGATCAGCGATCACCGCTCGAGCCAGCCGACGCTGGACGAGGTGCTGCGCATCGCCAGCGAGGCGCATGTGGCCGGGCTGATGACCGGCAAGGCGGGGATCGTGCATTGCCACATGGGCGATGGGGAGCGGGGGCTGTCGATGCTGGAACAGGCGATTGCCACGTCCGAAATCCCTGCGCGGGTGTTCAACCCGACCCATGTCAACCGCAACAAACCGCTGTTCGAGCAGGCCGTGGCGCTGGCCCGGCATGGCTGTTACATCGACGCCACCGCCTTTCCCGATGATCATGTCGAGCCCGGAATTTCGGCTGCGGAGGCTTTTGTGCGGTTTCGCGACGCGGGCGGTCGGATGGAGCGGTTCACCATCAGCTCGGATGGCGGCGGATGCCTGCCTGCCTTTGACCGCGAAGGGAACCTGACCCGTTTTGGCATCGGCCTGTCGGATACCTTGCCGGAAACGCTGGCCGCGCTGGTGGGAATGGGGGTGCCGCTGGCCGAGGCGCTGGCGCCGTTCACCTCGAATGTCGCCGATTTGCTGAAACTGCGCCGCAAGGGACGGTTGGGCGTGCATATGGACGCTGATCTGGTGGTTCTTGACGAAAACCTTGGGGTGCGGCATGTGATGGCACGGGGGGAATGGCATGTCCGCAACGGCCAGATAGCCCGGCGCGGCATGTATGAACAGGTATAAGCGTCCGCGCGGCTCTGGCGGCTGCCCGCTTCAGGACTGGAAGGTTTTTTCGACATGTGCCCAGCACCCGTTGCTGCAGACACCCCGCGCGGGTTCATCATCCCCATCGGTGGCGGCGAAGACCGCGTGAAGGAAATGCAGATCCACCGCAGGTTCGTGGAGATGTCGGGTGGACCGAAGGCGGATATCGTGGTGATCCCCACCGCCTCGATGCTGGAAGAGACGGGGCCGGATTACAACCGCATCTTTTCCGAGCTTGGCGCGGGCAAGGTCGAGTTCCTGCCGATCTCGCGCCGGGCCGATTGCGACAACCCGGATTTTGCCGGGATGCTGGACCGGGCGACCGGGATTTTCATGACCGGCGGCAACCAGTTGCGGCTGTCGGCGATTCTGGGCGGCACGCTGGTGGCGCAGAAGATCCGGCGGCGGAATGCGGCGGGGGTGCCTGTTGCGGGCACCTCGGCGGGGGCATCCATCATGTCGGAACACATGGTCGCCGGAGGCAGTAGCAACGCGGCCCCCGCGCAGGGCAATATCACGCTGGCGCCGGGAATGGGGCTGACCAACGCCGTCATCATCGATCAGCATTTCACCCAGCGCAACCGGCTGGGGCGGTTGCTAACCGCCTCATCCTTCAACCCTTTTCTGATCGGGTTGGGTATCGACGAGGACACGGCGGCCTTCATCGGACCCGACAACGTGCTGGAAGTGGTGGGCAGCGGATCGGTCACGGTGGTCGATGCCAGCCATCTCAGCCATTCGTCAATGTGGGATGCGCGCGCCGGAGAGGCGCTGAGCCTGCTTGGACTTCGGCTTGACGTTCTGGGCGAAGGGTGCCGTTATGACCTGACGGCTCGTCAGGCGTTTCCGCCGGATGAGCATCTGGCGTTCTGCACCCTGCCGGAAGTGTCCGGGGAAAAGGCCGCCGCCGGGGGGGAATAAAAATCTGATAAACGGGGAGCCTCATGAAAATCGTCTCGACCAATGTCTTTGTGGGCCCGAATGTCTGGGCGAGTTTTCCGGTCATTCGGCATGTCATTGATCTGGGAATATTGGAAGAGTGGCCATCGGCCCGTATCGGGCCTGCGTTTATCGACGCCCTGATTGCGGCGCTGCCCGGCCTGGCCGAGCACGGCTGTTCCTATCGCGAACCCGGCGGGTTCATCCGCCGCCTGCGCGAGGATGAGGGCACCTGGCTGGGCCATGTGCTGGAGCATTGCGCCATCGAGGTGCAGAACGTGGCGGGCTCGGACGTGACTTTTGGCCGGACCCGCGGCACCGGTCAGCCGGGCCAGTACAACATGGTCTATGAATACCGCCAGCGCGACGTGGGGCTGGCCGCCGGAAAGCTGGCGATGCGGTTGTTGATGCATCTGCTGCCGCAGGAGCTGAAAGAGCAGCTGGAGTACGATTTCGATCCCGAGTTCGATTGGGACGACGAGTTGCGCAGCTTTGTCCTGCGGGCGCAGCGCAAGGAATTCGGCCCCTCGACCGGATCATTGGTCAGGGCGGCGGAGGAGCGCGACATTCCCTGGATCCGCCTGAACGAAGGCTCGCTGGTGCAGTTCGGGCATGGCAAGTTCCAGAAACGCATTCAGGCCACCATCACCTCGGAAACCAAGCATATCGCGGTGGAGATTTCCTGTGACAAGGAAGACACCCACAACCTGCTGAACGATCTGGGCCTGCCGGTGCCGCAACAGCGCATGGTCTATTCCGCGCGCGAGGCGGCCAAGGCGGCGGCGCGGATCGGGTTTCCGGTGGTGGTCAAGCCGCTGGATGCCAATCACGGGCGCGGCGTGTCGATCAACCTGAATTCGGAATCCGAGGTCGAGACCGCCTTTGCCGAGGCCAAGGAGCATTCACGCAGCCGCGCCATTCTGGTCGAAAGCTTCATTACCGGGTTCGATCACCGGATGCTGGTGGTCAACAACAAGCTGGTTGCGGTGGCCAAGCGGGTGCCGGGCCATGTGGTGGGCGACGGCAAGCACACGATTGCCGAGCTGGTCAACATCGTGAACCTGGACCCGCGCCGGGGCATCGGGCACGAGAAGGTGCTGACCATGCTGGAGATCGACACTCAGGCCAGGCGCCTGATGGAGAATGCGGGCGTGACCGAAGAAACGGTGCTGCCCGAGGGCGAGATTTTCTATCTGCGCTCGACGGCGAACCTGTCGACCGGCGGCACCGCCATCGACCTGACGGATGTGGTGCATCCCGACAATCGCGACATGGCCGAGCGCGCGATCATGGCGGTGGGGCTGGATGTGGGCGGCGTCGATTTCCTGATCGACGATATCACCAAATCCTACAAGAAGATCGGCGGCGCGATCGTCGAGGTGAACGCGGCGCCCGGTTTCCGCATGCACGTGGCCCCGTCCGAGGGCCAGCCGCGCGACGTTGCGGGACGGGTGATCGACATGCTGTTCCCGGCCAGCCAGCAGACCCGCATCCCGATTGCCGCGATCACCGGAACCAACGGCAAGACCACGACGTCGCGGATGCTGGCCCATATCATGAAGGCCAGCGGCAAGATTGTCGGGATGACTTCGACGGACGGCGTTTATGTGGATGGCAAGCTGAGCGTCAAGGGTGACATGACGGGGCCGAAATCGGCGCAGATCGTGCTGCGCGATCCGATGGTGGATTTCGCGGTGATGGAGACCGCGCGCGGCGGGCTTGTCCGGTCGGGTTTGGGCTATCAGCGCTCGAACGTGGCGGCGTGTCTCAACGTTTCGGCCGACCATCTGGGGCTGGGCGGCATCGACACGGTCGAGCAGTTGGCGGTGGTCAAGCGCGTGGTGGTGGAAAGCGCCACCGACACGGCGGTGCTGAACGCCGATGACATCAACTGTCTGAAAATGGCCGATTATGCGCCGGCCAAGACCATTTTTTACGTGACGACCAATCCGGGCCACA
Source organism: Ruegeria sp. BHSB058 (assembly GCF_059613285.1). Taxonomy (NCBI): domain Bacteria; kingdom Pseudomonadati; phylum Pseudomonadota; class Alphaproteobacteria; order Rhodobacterales; family Roseobacteraceae; genus Ruegeria; species Ruegeria sp. BHSB058. The sequence goes on from NZ_JBXWSF010000004.1 coordinate 11,570, forward strand.
GCCTGGTGAAGGAGCATATTCAGGCGGGCGGCAAGGCCATCGTGCTGGAACAGGGCATGAATGGCGACATGTTGACCATCTATGACAACGGGCTGCATATCCCGATCCTGTGGTCGCATCTGATTCCGGCAGCACTTGAGGGCAAGGCGATCTTCAACGTGCAGAACGCCATGTTCGCGGCAGCCATGGCTTATAGTTTCGGGGTCGATCTGGACAATATCCGGCACGGGTTGCGCACCTTCGACACCAGCTATTTCCAGGCACCGGGGCGGATGAACGTGTTTGACGAGCATCCCTTCAAGGTGATCCTGGACTATGCGCACAACCCGGCGGCGCTGGCGGCGATGAGCGCGATGTCCGACCGGATGGATGTCAAGGGCAGGCGGCTGTGCGTCGTCTCGATGCCCGGTGACCGGCGCGATCAGGACGTGGCGGATGCGGCGAAGGCGCTGGCGGGGCATTTCGATCATTTCATCTGCAAGGCCGATGACAACCGCCGCGGGCGCGGCCATGACGAAATCCCGCAGATGCTGAAATCGGGCCTGATGTCGGGCGGAGTTGCCGAGGAGGCGATCAGCGTCATTCCCGACGAGGTCGAGGCGATCAACGCGGCGCTGGACATGGCGGCACCAGGCGACGTGCTGGTGATCTTTGGTGATGACACGGCGCGGTGCTGGAAGCAGATCATCTATTTCAATTCGGATGAGGATGCCGAGTCTGCCGAGGCGAGTGCGGCGGCGCCTGCACCCGTTCCCGGCGCGTTCGAGGAGCTGTTTGACAGCGATCAGGCGCTGATCCGGGATGAACGCGGCGTGCGGCTGCCGCGGGATGTTGGTGAGGACTCCGACTGAGGGGGCGACATGGACAGGATAGAGGCGCTTGAAACCGCGCTGACCATCACCTGCGCGCAAAGCGATCTGTTTCGTGTGGACGACGCGCGCCGGCTGACCGGGCCGGGCCTGATGTGGGACAGTCCGGGGGCGGTTGTCGATGTGTTTTTCGACGGTGATCTGGCGCAGCGTGTCACCGGCTTGTGGCAGGTGCATGCGCGCCGCGTGCTGGATGCGCTGGGCTGGCAGGATGAGGCGCTGGCGTGGCGGGCGTTCACCGGCGGCGTGAACCTGGCGATTTCCGCGCCGATGGATCAGCTGTATTCGGCGGTATTTGCGGCCCAGACCGCCTGGCATTTCTGTGCGGCGGAGTTGACGGGGGCGGCCTCGGGAAATTTCGAGGCGATGGTTGCCGACCTCAGGGGCGTCATGGAGCGTGAGGCCAACCCGGCCCTGATCGCGCTGATCAAGGCGGCGGAGAAGCACGGCGTCGATATCCTGTGCGACGATGACGAGATCTCGCTGGGTCACGGCGCGGGCAGCCGGACATGGGCCTGGGATGCGTTGCCCTCGCCCGACGCGGTGGATTGGGGCGCGTTGCACAACATTCCCGTCGCTTTCATCACCGGCACCAACGGCAAGACCACGACGACCCGTCTGCTGGAGGCGATTGCCCGTGCGTCGGGCCGGGTGGCGGGGCTGACCTCGACCGAGTTCGTGCGGGTGGGGGACGATATCCTGGACCGGGGCGACTATTCCGGGCCGGGCGGTGCACGGATGCTGTTGCGGGACCGTCGGCTTGAGATCGCCTGTCTTGAGGTGGCGCGCGGTGGCATCCTGCGCCGGGGGCTGCCGACCCGCGCGGCCTCGGCCGCGGTGGTGACGAATGTGGCCAACGATCATCTGGGCCAGTACGGCGTCAACACGGTGCCGGAACTGGCGCAGGCGAAGTTTGCCGTGCGCCGCGCCCTGAAGAAGGGCGGTGTTCTGGTCCTGAACGCGGATGATCCCTTTGTGCGGGACGAGGCGGAAACCACGCCGGGTGTGATCTGGTGGTTCTCGCTGGACCCGGAAAACGATCTGATCCGCCGCGCCCGCGAGCGGGGAGAGTGCTGTTCGTTCCTGCGTGGAGAAGAGATCGTGTTCTTCGATGGGCAGGCCGAGCAGGTCATTCAATCGGTTCGCGATGTGCCGCTGACCATGGGGGGTGCGGCGCGCTATAACATCCTGAACGCGATGGCGGCGCTGTGCCTTGCGCGTGCGATGGAGATCCCGGTTGAGGCCATTCGCGCCGGGCTGGCCGGGTTCAGGCCCGATGCCCGTGACAATCCGGGCCGGTGCAACGAGTTCGCCTTTAACGGCGCGCGGGTGTTTGTCGATTTTGCCCACAATCCACATTCGATTGCGGCCGTGTGCGAGGCGCTGGGCGGGCTGTCGGCAAAGCGGCGCTTCATCGTGCTGAGCCATGCGGGCGATCGGTCGGACCAGGATATCCGGGAGGTCACCAGAACGGCGCTGGGGTTTCAACCGGATGTGGTGGTCGCCGCCGAGTTGGAAGGGTATCTGCGGGGGCGTGAGCTGGGCGAGATTCCGGCGCTGATCCGGCAGACCGCCACGGAATGCGGGCTGCGGGAGGATCAGGTTCTGCGCGCGGCCTCGCCGGTCGAGGCCAGCAGGATGATCCTGGATCGGGTCGAGCCCGGTGATCTGGCGCTGTTGCTGGTTCTGTCAGAGCGCGATGCGGTGCTGAACCTTTTGCAGAGCTAGCCCGGGCGCGCGCAGAATTTTCTTGCCGCACCGTAAGGATTGCACTAAGCGCGCGGTACCGGTCCCGAAAGGGCTAAGAGGGAATCCGAGGTGCCGCGCGGCATCAACCGGAACTGCCCCCGCAACTGTAGGCGGCGAGCGCTGTCCGTTCGTGTCACTGGGCCTTTCAGGTCTGGGAAGACAGGACAGGCGACGACCCGTCAGTCAGGAGACCTGCCGGTAAAAACCGAAACACACCGGACGGGGTTGTCCGGGGAGGTTGCCAAAGGATCCTGCCGGGGGGCCGTGCGCCGCCCTGCACCGACAGAAGACGAAATGCGACTGTCGCTTTGGTCAATGCCCTTTCACCCGTTCTCCGGTCATTGACATATGGAGATCGATCATCATGGTTTTGCGTACCGGCCTTGTGGGCCTTTCCCTGTCTCTGTCGGCGGCAAGTGTGGCCGCCAGCGAAAGTTTTCCGCTGACCATCGAAAACTGCGGCCATTCGGTGACGTTCGAGGCGCCAGTGGCGTCGGCGGTCACGGTCGGTCAGGCCGCGACCGAGGTGCTTTATGCGCTGGGGCTGGGCGAGCAGGTTCTGGGAACCTCGGTCTGGTTCAACGAGGTTCTGCCTGAATTTGCCGAGGTGAACGCCAAGGTGGAGCGTCTGGCCGACAACGACCCCAGCTTTGAAAGCGTGGTTGCCAGGCGGCCCGGTCTGGTGGCGGCGCAATATGAATGGCATGTCGGCCCCGAAGGCATCGTTGCCACGCGCGAACAGTTTCACGAACTGGGCATTCCGACCTATGTGATGCCCGCCGATTGCGTCGGCAAGGACAACTCGGTCGGCAGTGACGGGACGCGGATCGAGATGTTCTCGACCGATACGCTGTATCAGGGGATCGAGGAACTGGCCGCTGTCTTTGGGGCGTCCGAGAAGGGTGCGGAACTGGTGGCGGACTACAGGGCGCGCGAGGCCGCAGCCATTGCCAGGGCGAAGGCGGTGGAACTTGACGACGTGTCCGCCGTGTTCTGGTTCTCGTCCCCGGAGATGGAAAGCGATCCGTTCGTGGCCGGGCAGAAAGGCGCGCCGGGATATATGATGAACGCGCTGGGCATCCGCAACGTCATCGAAACGGATGAGGAATGGCCGACGGTGGGCTGGGAAACCATTGCCAAGGCCAATCCGACCGTCATCGTGATCGCCAAGATGGACCGTCGCCGCTTTGCCGCCGATGACTATGAGAAAAAGCTGGAGTTTCTGCGCAACGACCCGGTGGCCAGCCGGATGGATGCGGTCAGGAACGACCGCATCGTCATCATGGACGCACAGGCCATGGACGCCACCATACGCGCAATTCCGGCGCTGGAGGATCTGGCCGAGGAGTTGAGCAGCGGCGGTAACAGCCAGTGAGCGAGATCGCCGCAATCGCCCGGCACGTACTGGGGGCCGTGTGCCTTGCCGTGCCGGTGCTGGTTGCGGCGGTTCTGGCGGGCGCGATGATCGGGGAAACCGCGCTTGCGCCCGAGCTTGTGTTTTCAGTGCTGGCCAACAAGCTGGCCGGGGCGGGTCTGGCCGTCGATCCGATCGATCAGGGGATCGTGTGGAGTTACCGGCTGCCACGGGCGCTGGTCGCCGCGGCCTGCGGCGCGGGACTGGCCGTGGCGGGTGTGGTGCTGCAGGCGCTGCTGCGCAACGCGCTGGCCGATCCGTATATTCTGGGCATCTCTGCCGGGGCCTCGACCGGGGCGGTGGCGGTGACCATCGCCGGATTGGGCGGCGGCGCGTTGTCCCTGTCCTTTGGCGCGTTCAACGGTGCGCTGCTGGCTTTTGGGTTCGTTGCCATCCTGGCCCGTGCGGCGGGTGCGGGTGGCGGACGGGCGGCAACGGCGCAGATCGTTCTGGCGGGGATTGCGGGATCGCAGCTGTTCAACGCGATGACGGCCTTCATCATCGCCAAATCCGCCAATGCCGATCAGGCGCGCGGAATCATGTTCTGGCTGATGGGCAACCTGAGCGGGGTGCGCTGGCCGGATGTGTATCTTGCGATACCTGTGGCTTTTGCCGGCTGGCTGATCTGCCGTTTTCACGCCCGCGCGCTGGATGCCTTTACCTTTGGTTCGGATTCCGCGGCGTCGCTGGGCATACCCGTCCGGCGGGTGCAGGCGGTGCTGATCCTTGCCACCGCGCTGACGACGGCGGTCATGGTATCGATCGTGGGGTCCATCGGCTTTGTCGGGCTGGTGATCCCGCATGCCGCGCGATTTCTGGTGGGGCCGGGGCATCGCCGCCTGATCCCGACCGCCGCCCTGATCGGTGCCGTGTTCCTGATTGGAGCGGATATCGTGTCGCGCATCATCATCCCCGGTCAGGTCCTGCCCATCGGGGTGGTGACTGCGTTGATAGGTGCGCCAGCCTTTGCCGTCATTCTGGTGCGCGGACAAAGGAGCGCGCGATGAGGATCGAGGCCCGAGACCTGAGTTACGCCGTGCGCGGCAAGCGCCTGTTGTCAGGTGTGTCCTTTGACGTGGACCCCGGTGAGACGCTGGCGCTGGTCGGTCCCAACGGGTCGGGCAAGTCGACCCTGATGCGCCTGCTGGCGGGATTGGTGCGCCCGAGTTCGGGGCAGGTCGAACTGGCCGGTGATCCCCTGTCGGCGCTTGGGCGGCGGCAGATCGCCCGGCGTGTCGCCATTGTCGAGCAACAGGCCGACACGACAGAGCGGGTGAGTGCGCGGTCGGTGGTGGAGCTGGGCCGCACGCCGTGGTTGTCGGCCCTGCGGCCTTGGCAGGCGGAAGACACGTGGCAGGTCGACAAGGCGCTGCGGACCGTGGACATGGCCGGGATGGCGCACAGGGAGTGGGCAACCCTGTCGGGTGGAGAGCGCCAGCGGCTGCATATTGCCCGCGCGCTGGCGCAGCAGCCGGGGCTGCTGCTGCTGGATGAACCGACCAACCATCTGGACATTCACCACCAGCTGTCGATCCTGAGCTGTGTCCGCGCGCTTAAAGTGACAACGGTGATGGCGCTGCACGATCTGAACCAGGCGATGACCTGTGACAGGGTGGCGGTACTGTCCGGGGGGCGGCTGGTCGCCTTTGGCGCGCCTGCCGAGGCGTTGTCCCTGGAGACGGTTTCCGAGGTGTTCGGGGTGCGGGCGAGATGGAGCCACAATGGCGAGGGGACGGAGAGGTTCCTGTCCTATCATTTGCCGTGACCGGGGCTGCCGTTAGTGTTTCCTTAACCCGCGCCGTACGCAACCCGTTGCAGCTGTTGCGAAAATTCTTGACTCTGCGACCTTTCTCTCGTATAGGTTGTGTCATGCTAGAAGAAGTGGGCGGCGGCCTCCGGATCTGATCCGGTGGCCGTTTTTCGTTTCTCTCGTGCGGAACAACTCACGCATGAGGTCAGACGCACATATGACGATGATTACCCCGGAAGAGAGGATCGCCCGGACGGCTGATTTGTTGCAGTCGCTCGAAACGTCCATTCGCGGTCTGCGGCAAGCGGCGGAAGACCTGCGCAAGCAGATCGTCACCGGGGAGGAAGCAGATCTTGCTGGCACAGCCAAGCAGCTTGGTCAGGTCGACGGCCTGATCCGGAACTGTCAGAAAGTGGAGACGAGTTTTGTCGAACACCATCACAGACAACAAGGAATTGCCCAGGGGGGCTATGCGCTCGACCTTGAGCAGGCCCGATCTGAGATCGGGTGCAGGCTGGCTCGCCTCCGCCGATGCTGCGGTGCGGGAGAGGTTTCTGAGTGAGATCGGGGAGGGAGGGCTGTGTGCCCTCCCTTTCCTGTTCGAGTTCTGGGCGATGCCGCATCAGTTGCCGCCCGAGGGGGATTGGCGCACATGGGTCATCATGGGCGGGCGCGGCGCGGGCAAGACGCGGGCCGGGGCCGAGTGGGTTCGCTCGATGGTCGAGGGGGCCAAGCCGCTGGACAAGGGCGTGGCGCGGCGTGTGGCGCTGGTGGGCGAGACCCGGGATCAGGTGCGCGAAGTGATGATTTTCGGCGATAGCGGGATCTTGCAGTGTTCACCGCCGGATCGTCGGCCCGCTTGGAAAGCGTCGGAGCGCAAGCTGGTCTGGCCCAACGGGGCCGAGGCGCAGGTGTTTTCGGCGCATGATCCGGACAGTTTGCGGGGGCCGCAGTTCGATGCCGCCTGGGTGGACGAGCTGGCCAAGTGGCCGAAGCCGAGCGAGACCTGGGACATGTTGCAATTTGCGTTGCGGCTGGGGGATCTGCCCCAGGCCTGTGTGACCACGACGCCGCGGAACGTGAAGGTTTTGAAGGATTTGCTGGCGGCACCGTCCACGGTGGTGACCCATGCGCCGACCGAGGCGAACCGGGCCAACCTGGCAGCGTCGTTTCTGGAAGAAGTGCGGGCGCGCTATGCGGGGACGCGGCTGGGGCGGCAGGAGCTGGACGGGGTGCTGCTGGCCGATGCCGAGGGCGCGCTGTGGACCGGATCGATGCTGGAGGCGGCGCGGGCGGCGCGTGTGCCGGATCTGGATCGGATTGTTGTGGCGCTGGACCCGGCGGTGAGTGGCGGGGTGGATGCAGATGCCTGCGGGATCGTGGTGGTTGGGGCGCAAGTGCAAGGCCCGCCCGAGGACTGGCGGGCCTTTGTGCTGGCTGACCGGACGGTGCAGGGCGTTGGTCCGGCGGGCTGGGCGCGGGCGGCGATAGCCGCGATGGACGAGTTCGGGGCCGAGAGGCTGGTGGCAGAGGTCAATCAGGGCGGGCAGCTGGTGGAAGAGGTCGTGCGGCAGGTCGACCCGCTGGTGCCGTTCCGGGCGGTGCGGGCGTCACGCGGGAAAGTGGCGCGGGCGGAGCCGGTGGCGGCGCTCTACGAGCAGGGGCGGGTGTCCCATGTGGCCGGGCTGGACGCGCTGGAGGAGCAGATGTGCCAGTTGACCACGCGCGGGTTTGAAGGGCAGGGTTCGCCCGACCGGGTTGATGCGCTGGTCTGGGCATTGCACGAGTTGCTGGTGGCACCTGCGGCGCAGTATCGGCGCCCCCGGCTGCGGGTCTTGTGAGGGGAAGGGGTAGGACTTCTGTGGAGGCGCATTGGCGCTAGTCGGGAACACCTGCCTTGCGCAGCCCGTCGATGTAGAAGTTCATCGCCGGTTCCACGAACGGGAGGTGGCCACGAACCGATTTGGAGATCGAGAAATTTGGTGCAATCCGCATCAGCTCGTCCACGGTGTTCGCGGCGTCGTCCGGCAGGTCCATCTGGGCGTAGGTCGGCGCCAGATACATGTAACAGGGACGATACCGGGGCGTGCGGATAACGCAGGTTCTCAGTTCGACCATCGCCTCTTCGTACCGCTTGCTGAAATAGTAGGCCCGACCGAGATACATGTTGTCCCGGGCGGGATAGAACGGATCCAGCCGGATCGCCGTTTGCATAAGGTCAATGGCTTCTTCCGGCCGGTTGGCGAATGTCAGAACGTCGGCCAGGGCTGCGTAGTGAAAGGATCGGTTGGGATTGAGGTCAATCGCCTTTTGCAGCGACAGGATGGCCTCGTTGTGCTTGTTCTGACGCAGGAATACGCGACCGAGCAATTCGTAGGATTGCGACGATCTCGGGTCCAGCTCTACCGCCTTGCGCGCCAGGTCATAGGCCTTGTCGAGCGCTTCGGGTCCTTCCCATTGAAGAATATACGCGCTGTTGTAGGTGTCGCCGAGAACGGCATAGGCGGGTGCATAGTTCGGGTCCAGCGCGATGGCTTTTTCCGCCAGTTCGCGCGCTTCGAGCTTGGCTTCCTTGCCGGGGGTGTCCCAGAGCGCGCGGGCGCGCAGCACGTAGTCGTAGGCGGTCAGGTCGCTTGGCCGCTTTTGGCGCGTCCGGTCGAGGTCTGCCTTGCGCATGTTGACCAGAAGGCTGCCCGCGATTTCGCGGGTGAGGTCGTCCTGAACGTCGAATATACCGGAGACGGGTTCATCATATTGTTTTGCCCAGACATGCGTATCCCTGGAGGCATCTATGAGCTGAGCCGTGATCCGGATCTTGTCGTCGATGCGGCGGATCGACCCTTCGAGAACGTAGCGGACACCAAGATCGGCGGCTATGTCGCGGATATTCGCAGGGCGCGTCTTGTAGGCAGATGTCGAATTGCGGGAGATGACGAACAGGTCTTTCGACTGGGCAAGGTTGCTGGTCAGGTCTTCGGTGAAGCCCTCGGCAAAGTATTCCTGTTCTGCGTCACCTGATAGATTTGCAAAGGGCAGGATGGCGATTGATGGTTTATCGGGGAGTGCCAGCGGTGGTCGGTTTTCGCTGCCCGCCTGGGGGGCGGACTGATTGAAGGTCCACCACCCGGCCATCCCGAAAACAAGAAGAAGGACAATTGCTGCAATTGCCATTGTACGGCTTGGTTGGAGCCTTTTGGGGGGATTGCCTGTGGCGTCGCCCTTTTGGGGATCGGTAAGAACCCTGTACGCCCGGATCGGTCTTTCGATATTCTTGACCTGAAGCTCGCCCATCGACACATAGCCGACCTTGACGGCAGAGCGCATGTGGTCGTAGGCGGTGCCGGAGATGCAGATGCCGCCCGGTTCGGCCAGCTGTTCCAGTCTGGCCGCCACGTTCACGCCGTCGCCGTAGATATCGTCGCCATCGACGATGATGTCTCCCAGGTTGATCCCGACGCGATAGGCGATCCGTCGATCGGGTACGGTGTCCTGCTCGCGCTGGGGCATGGTGCGCTGGATTTCGACGGCGCATTGGACGGCATCGACAACCGACGGAAACTCGACCAGCAAGCCATCGCCCATTTCCTTGACGATGCGCCCCCGGAATTTGTCGATGGCAGGGTCGATGAGGTTTGAACGATGAGCTTTCTGGCGCTCAAGTGTGCCGATTTCATCGGCTTCCATAAGCCGCGAATAGCCGACCATATCGGCAGCCAGGATAGCGCTCAGGCGGCGTTCCATCGGCTGGACCTCCTCAGCCAAAGACTAGCAAGTTTTCTTTTTCAGACAATGAAAAGTGGTGGTCTTGCGCTTTCGGCGGTCTGGTGCGAGCGAAGGCCGGGATACGTGTTCGGTCGTTCTGGTTGAGGCCCGGGCATCCCGGTGTCGGGGATGCCCGGTGGTGTTTTCAGGCGGTAAACATGCGCGCCTGTTCGCGAAGGGTGAATTTCTGGATTTTCCCGGTCGATGTTCTGGGCAGGTCCTGAAAAACGATCCGTTTTGGTGCCTTGAACCCGGCCAGGCTTTGCCGGCAGAAGCCGATCAGCGCTGTTTCTTCGACCGCTGCGTTCGTCTTCAGTTCGACAAAGGCGCAGGGCACTTCGCCCCATTTTTCGTGCGGCATGGCGACGACGGCGGCAACTGCGACGTCGGGGTGACGATAAAGCGCCTCTTCGACTTCGATCGACGAGATGTTCTCGCCGCCCGAGATGATGATATCCTTTGATCTGTCCTTGAGCTGGATATAGCCATCGGGATGCATCACACCCAGATCGCCCGAATGGAACCAGCCACCGGCAAAGGCCTCTTGCGTCGCTTCGGGGTTGCGGAAATAGCCCTTCATCACGACGTTGCCGCGAAACATGACTTCTCCCATGGTCCGGCCATCGCGCGGAACGGGCTGCATGGTGTCGGGATCGACAACGTCGAGCCCTTCGAGCGGCAGGTAGCGCACGCCCTGGCGGGCCTTGAGTGCGGCCTGCTGCGCCGGAGGCAGGGCGGACCAGTCGTGATGCCAGTCGTTGACCACGGCGGGTCCGTAGGTTTCGGTCAGCCCGTAGAGATGGGTGACGTCGAAACCGGCCTCTTTCATGTCTGCCAGAACCGATTCCGGCGGTGGCGCGGCGGCGGTGAAGAACTGCACGGGCCGGTCGAGATCGCGTTTGACGTCGTCCGGGGCTGAAATCAGCAGCGACATCACGATGGGCGCGCCGCACAGGTGGGTGACGCCTTCGTCGGCGAGGGCATTCCAGATCGGTTCGGCCCGGACCTGCCGCAGGCAGACATGGGTGCCGATGATCGCTGACATCGTCCAGGGAAAGCACCAGCCGTTGCAGTGGAACATCGGCAAGGTCCACAGATAGACCGCGTGTTTTGCCATTGATGAGGTCAGCGCGTTGCCTTGCGCCAGCAGATATGCGCCCCGGTGATGCGAGACAACGCCCTTGGGATTGCCTGTGGTGCCGGAGGTGTAGTTGATCGAGATTGCATCCCATTCGTCCTCGGGCATCAGCCATGCGAAATCCGGGTTGCCGCGGGTCAGGAACACCTCGTAATCGGCGGCCTCGAATTCGGTCCGCGGGCCGTCATATTCCGGGTCGTCATATTGGATCAGCGTCGGCTTTACCGCGGCAAGCGCTAGCGCCTCCTGCATCAGCGGCATCAGTTCCCGGTCCACGATCACCAGCTTTGACATCGCGTGGTCAAGCTGGAAGGCGATGATGGCGGCGTCCAGCCTTGTGTTGATCGAATGCAGAACCGCCCCGCACATCGGCACACCGTAGTGGCATTCCAGCATCGCTGGCGTGTTGAACAGCAGCGCCGACACCGTATCGCCGCGCCCGATCCCGTTCTTGGCCAGGGCAGAGGCCAGCCGGCGCGACCGTGCATAGAACTCGGCATAGCAGCGGCGCAGGGGGCCGTGCACGATCGCCGTATGATCGGGAAAGACGGTTGCGGCGCGTTCCAGAAAGCTGAGCGGTGTCAGGGGCTGGTAATTCGCCGGGTTGCGGTCCAGGCCGGAGTTATAGGGGTTTTTGTCCATCGGTTCAGGCGTCCTGCCATTGGGGCTTGCGTTTCTCGATGAAGGCACCGATGCCTTCCTCGGCGTCACGGGCGAGCATATTGTCGACCATCACCTGCGTGGCATAGTCGTATGCCTTTGCCAGGGGCAGTTCGCGCTGGGCATGGAAGGCCCGTTTGCCGGTGGCCAGCGTCATGCTGGATTTCGAGGCGATCTTGGCGGCCATCTCTGTCGTGGCATCCCGCAGCGCCTCGGGGGGTACCACGCGGTTGATCAGCCCGAATTCGACCGCCCGGGCGGCGGATATCATGTCGCCGGTCAACAGCATTTCCATCGCGTGCTTGCCGGCAACATTGCGCGACAGCGCGACCATCGGTGTTGAACAGAACAGCCCGATATGTACACCCGGCGTGCTGAATTGCGCGGTATCCGCTGCGATGGCCAGATCGCAGCTGGCGACAAGCTGACACCCGGCCGCCGTGGCGATACCCGCGACCTCGGCAATCACGGGCTTGGGGCAGTTCACGATCGCCTGCATGGTGGCCGAGCACATCGTCATGATTTTGGTGAAATACGCCCGGCCCCGATCCGGGTTCGTGCGTCCGGCGGTCATTTCCCTGAGGTCATGACCGGCGCAGAAGGCGGGCCCGTTCGCGGCGAGGACAATCACCCGAACTTCCGGGTTGGTTCCCGCCTCGGCAAAGGCGGTGCCAAGGGCGAGCAGCATTGCCTCGGACAAAGGATTGCGCCGCGCGCCATCGTCCAGCGTCAGGCGCAGGATGCCCCGGTTGTCCAGATCACGCAGCAACATCGTTCTCTCCGTCACGGAAGTGGATGACATTCGGGATATGCAGGATGTTCACCTCGACACTGTCGGCCAGCGTGTTGGCGATGAAGCAGTAGCGATGGGCGCGGTCCTGCATCTGCGCCATGTCCGCGTCGCCGACCTGAAAGCCGGTGTCGAACCGCACCACCGGATGCAGGTCGATGCGTGTCACCGACATCTGGCCGCGCGCGTTCTTGCCCAGATGCGCAACGGCGTGATCGTGATAGCTGGCCACCGGCCAGCCTGCCTTGGCGGCCAACGCGAGAAAGGTCATCATGTGGCAGCTTGACAGGGCCGAGGCCAGCGCCTGTTCAGGGTTGGTGTTGGCGGGATCGCCGCCCCAATCCGGGGCGGCGTCCACCTGGACGTCATACTGGTTATTGTATTGCACCACATGTTCTGCGGAATAGGCCCCCGGCTTGAACTCGGGGGTCGTGCGGTGCCAGTGCAGCTGGATCGAAAGGTCCGACATTTTTTGAACTCCCGGGCCTGTCCGTTACGCGGCGGCGAGTGATTTCTTGGGGTCGTAGAACGGGATATCCACGATGATGGCGCGGGTCGGCCCCGAGGTCGTGATCACCTCGACCTCTGTGCCAATCACCGCGGCATCGACGGACACCATCGCCAGGGCGATGTTCTGCTTGAGGCGCGGCGAGTAGACGGCCGAGGTCACCTTGCCGATGCTTTCGCCCCCCGCGTTGATCGCCCAGAAGGTCGTGTTCGGCCCTTTCAGCGGCGCGCCGTCGATGACCAGCCCCACCTGTTTGCGGCTGACACCCGTTTCCTTGATGCGGCGCAGCGCGGCCTTGCCGATGAATTCGGCCTCGATGTCGATGTTCACAAGGCGGTCGAAGCCCAGCTCGAACGGGTTGGTGTGGATGTCGGCATCGGCGTGATAGGACAGCATGCCGCCCTCGATCCGGCGGATCGACGAGGTGTGCCCGGGTTTGAGACCAAAGGGCATGCCTGCCGCCATGATCCGCTCCCACAGGGCATCGCCAAAGGTGCTGTCGCGCAGGTAAAGCTCGTAGCCCAGTTCGCTGGACCAGCCGGTGCGCGATACGATCAACGGAATACCGTCGAGTTCGACTTCGCGCAGCCAATAGTATTTCAGGTCCATGATGGTGTCGCCAAAGAGCGTGCGCATGATCTCGCCCGATTTCGGGCCCTGCAGCTGCAGCGGCGACACGTCGGGTTCACAAATCGTGACGTCCAGGCCGGAATGCACCGCCACGCCCTGCGCCCATAGCAGGATGTCGCTGTCAGCGAGCGAAATCCAGAAGTGGTTTTCCGCAAGGCGCAGCAGGATCGGGTCGTTCAGGATGCCGCCGTCGGCGTTGGTGATCAGCACGTATTTGCACTGGCCCACGGCCATTTTCGACAGATCGCGCGGGGTCAGCATCTGCACGAAGCGCGCGGCATCAGGACCGGTGATTTCGACCTGACGTTCGACCGCCACGTCACAGAGGATCGCGTCGTTGACGAGGTTCCAGAAGTTCTGTTCCGGGTCGCCGAAATCGCGCGGGATATACATGTGGTTGTAAACCGAGAACCCCTTTGCGCCCCAGCGAACGGTTGCGTCGAAATAGGGGGATTTCCGGATCTGCGTGCCGAAACCGAAATCGTCTGATTGCGTCATGTCTTTCACCCTTTTTCACCACCGGCCAATCTGCGGTGGATGATTTGAACTGGGCGAGTGATTAGCGTGGGATGGCGCGCGGTTGCGGTCTGAAAACGAGGCCCGGAAAGGCCAAACAGGCTTTTTATCCGGCGTGGGAAAGACCGTTCAGTCTGTGACCTTTGGCCGGGCGGTGCCGGCCGCCAGTTCCGCAAGATTCGGCTGTGCGGATTTGACCTTGCGCGTGACGATATAGGTCATGTACCGACCGACGCCCAGCTCTTCGGCAAGCAGGGTTTCCATCAGGTCCTGAAAGCGGGCGAGCGACGGGGTGACGATTTTGAGCACATAATCCATGCCGCCGCCGGTCGCGACGCATTCCGTGACCTCGTCGAGTTTCTTGATGCATTCCTCAAACCGGTCGAAATCGGCCTTGCGGTGCTGCGTCAGCGAGACGGTCACGATGACCTGGGTGTAGTCGACGATGCGCTCAAGCGCGATATCGGCGTGGTACCCCCGGACATACCCGGCCGCTTTCAGCTTGGTCAAACGGTCCCAGCACGGTGTCGGGGACAGGTTCACGAGCTCGGCCAGCTTGGTTTTGCTTAGCTGGCCATGGCTCTGAATTGCGCTGAGAATGCGAATGTCGGTCGCATCCAGGCCAAGCTTTTTCATTCGTTCGGAACCCTCTTTGGATCGTGCCGCAATATTTATCACCAATTTCGCGGGTGCAACTTATTCCTTTTGGAAGTTTCATTTTCCGGATGGTTCTGCCGGTCCTGGTCCGCTGGTTGCCATCGGCTCGAACGCCGACAACACGTGTGTGTTCAAGGCTTCGTTGATGACAGGGTATTTCAGCATCCGGTCGCGCAGGCGCGATTGCAGCAGGTCGCCCATGCGCACTTTTATTTGTGCGGATCAAATCGGGACAGGTATCCCGGCGGTTCGAAATGCGTTCGGTTCAGGCGGGGCTGACCGCGTGCAGGCGCCATTTGTCGGGGACGCCTTTCAGTTCATGTTCGCCGCAGTCCTGAAAGCGGAACGGCGCGCCAAGCATGAGCTGGCGGGTGAGATCGGAGGCGAGGACCTGGCCGCCTTGCGCCCGGTCCATCACCCTTGCGGCCACGACCACGCCCAGACCGCTGATGTCGTCGCCGCGAATGACGATCTCACCCGTATGGGCGCCAAAGCGGGTTCTGAGATCGATCGCCGACAGGGCGTCGCGCACCGAGTTGGCGCAGGTCAGGGCGTTGGTGGGAGAGCCGAACGTCGCCAGCACGCCGTCGCCGGTGAACTTCACCAGATGGCCGCCGTGGCGGGCAATCTGCGACGAGCAGATGCTGTCGTGGCGGTTCATCAGGTCGCGCCAGCCTTCGTCGCCGATACTGGCCTGTTGCGAGGTCGAGTCCACCAGATCGGAGAACAGGACGGTGGCGAGCGTACGCGTGGGTTGCAGCGTCACCGGTGCTGCGCCGGTGACGAATTCGACGATTGCCGAGGCATAGCGGTCGACGTCGCCTTCCCACGGTACATGTTCGTGGCCCGGCACGGTTCGGTATTCGGTCGCGGGCATCAGGCGCAGGAAATCCTGAGCGCAGTCGCGGCCGTTGGGTTCTTCGGTATCGCGGTGAATGACCAGCGTGGGTTGTGAGATGGAGGGCAGCAATTCCCGGATGTCGATATGGGCGGCAAGTTCGAACAGGTTGGCGACGGTGATGGGGGTGGCGCTCATTCTTTGGAAATGCGCCCAGGCTTCCTGACCTTCGGCGTCATCCCTGGCGGGGCCGAAATCGGAAAAGGGATGCGGTTTGTTGGGCTTTCCCCAGTTCTCGTGGAATTGCTTCAGCGCCTGTTCAAGGCTTTCCTGATCCAGATAGCCGCGGGTCAGGCGGCCCTGCGCATAGCCGCCGCACAGGGCGAGCCGTTCGACCCGCTCGGGGCGCATGGCCGCGTAGACGCAGGCAAGCGCGGCACCCTCGGAAAAGCCGATGACAGTGGCCGAGGCCATGTCGGCGGCATCCATCACCGCCTCGATATCCATCGTGCGCTCTTCCAGCGTGGGCGTGCCCTGGATGCGGTCGGACATGCCATTGCCGCGCTTGTCGAAGGTGGCCAGCCGCCCGATGGAGCTGAGGGCGTTCATCCATTGCAGATAACCGGGGTTTTCCAGCGACGCCTCGAGATGTGAAATCATTCCCGGCACCAGCACGAGGTTGCGCGGCCCGTTACCCCAGACCTGATAGGCGATGGACAACCCCTCGCTTTCGGTAAAGCTGGTTTCGACGTTGACGGTCATGTTTCCCCCACAATTGCAGGCTGGTTGCTCTTCCGAATTGGATCCGGGATGAGGCCGATGCATGTTCATCATGAGCGGTGATGGGGATTTTGGTCAATGTTTGGTTTGGGGATGTATCTGGGTGTGAAGGATCAAACGGCAGGGCTCACCCGACCGGGTGGATGCACTGGTCTGGGCGCTGCATGAGTTGATTGTGGGGCCTGCGGGGGTGTATCGGCGGCCGAGGGTGAGGGCTTTGTGAGGGTACAGTGAAAATGCAATTCCACTGGGAATAGGTGCGCTGGCCAATCAGCACAGACCTGTTTTTCTTACTTAGTGGCGATCCCTGTCTTTGAGAACTGCAGCATGTGTCTTCAAAAAGCCACTTATTTGCTCGCTTAGGTCTATCATTTTATGAGAAACGGCGACTATTTCGGCATTCGTGTAAGTGGAGAACCCTCCATGATGATGATACTCGCCGCCAGCTTGATATTTCGGTGCTGCGCTGGCTAACCGACAGAATGTTGTCTCATCGTCCTTCTGTTCCATTATGATTGAGTGAATTATGTCATTCCTCTCGGCTACGAGGTCGTTAAGGCGCTTCGAGATTTCCAACCAACTGACAAAAACCTCTTGTGTCTTGTTTCTAAAAACTTCAGCGAGATATCGCTTTATTGTTTCTGATTTCCTTTTGGGGTCGCTTGCTCCAAAGATCGCCAAACTTGCCTGCATATTGAGAGAGAAACAATTTGTGCAGGCACCAAGCAACTTAGCGTCAAGCTCCCTGTAGGCCTCAGTCAATTGACCTATCGCAAGCAAGTATTCATCACCACGTGTAGACATTATATATAAACCAATCAGATTGTTAGTGCCGCAATCTCATAACTGGCGTCATTAGGTGCCTCGCACAACCATAAGTTTGAATACTCTTTGCTACTTGAGAGTTTCCCCGTTGCCCAACCCCCGTACGCTCCGTTCCCAAGACCTAAACCTCTGCCCGTCATAACTCCTTTCAACAAGCCGGGCAGAGCGGCGGCAGAAAGGAGCATCAACTGATGGTATTCGATTTCTTGCGTCGTGGATCGGCTGGGCGCGCGCCGGAGGCGAAGGCGAGCGCGGCGGGGCCTGTGGTGGCGTGGCAGACGGGCGGGCGCGTGGCGTGGAGCCCGCGCGACACCGTCTCGCTGACGCGGACGGGGTTTTCCGGCAATCCGGTGGGGTTTCGGTCGGTCAAGCTGATCGCTGAATCGGCGGCGGCGCTGCCGCTGGTGCTGCAGGATCAGGCGCAGCGTTACGAGACACATCCGATGCTGGCCCTGATGCGGCGTCCGAATGCGGCGCAGGGGCGGGCGGAGATGATGGAGGCCTTGTTCGGGCAATTGCTGTTGTCGGGAAACGCCTATGTCGAGGCGGTACAGACCGAGGACGGGCTGCCGGTTGAGCTGCACGTTCTGCGTTCCGACCGGATGAGCGTGGTGCCGGGGGCGGATGGGTGGCCCAGGGCGTATGATTACAGCGTGGGCGGCAAGACGCACCGGTTCGCGGCAGATGTCATCTGTCACATCAAGGCGTTTCATCCGCAGGATGATCACTACGGGTTTTCGCCGTTGCAGGCGGCGGCGATGGCGATTGATGTGCATAACAGCGCCTCGCGCTGGTCGAAATCGCTGCTGGACAATGCGGCGCGGCCTTCGGGGGCGCTGGTCTGGAAGGGTGGCGATGGTCACGGCGTGATGGCCGAGGATCAGTTCCGCCGTCTTTCAGATGAAATCGAGCAGAACTATCGCGGGGCGCGCAATGCTGGCCGCCCGATGGTTCTGGAAGGGGGCCTGGATTGGAAGCCGATGGGGTTCTCGCCCTCGGACATGGAGTTTCAGAAGACCAAGGAAGCCGCCGCCCGCGAGATCGCGCTGGCCTTTGGGGTCCCGCCGATGCTGCTGGGGATACAGGGCGACGCGACCTATTCGAACTATCAGGAGGCCAACCGGGCGTTTTACCGCCTGACCGTGCTGCCCCTGGTGACGCGGGTGGCGGCGGCGGTGTCGGAGTGGCTGTCGGGCTTTACCGGCGAGGATCTGATGCTGAAGCCCGATCTGGATCAGGTGCCCGCACTGGCCGCCGAGCGCGATGCGCAATGGGCGCGCGTGAGCAGCGCCGATTTTCTGACCGACGCGGAAAAGCGGTCTTTGCTAGGACTGCCGCTGCTGGTGGAGGATGCGGATGGCTGAGGGATATTCGCCATTCGACTGCGCGCCGGGCTTGCGACTGGCGGCGCATGAACGGGTCGCGGCGATCCAGCACGAGCACCTGTGTCGCAGGCTGGACCGGATCGAAGAGATGATGGAGCGGCTGGAAAAGCGGCTGTGGCTGACCGTTTACGGCGTGGCGGCGGTGATCCTGGCGCAGGCGGTGCAATCGTTTCTGGTGGCAGCGCCATAAAATCAGAGGCTTACGAGGAGGTGTTCATGGAATTGGAACACAAATTCGCGCGGTTCGGCGAAGGGTTTTCGGTGACCGGAGATGCGGTGATCGAGGGCTATGCCAGCTTGTTCGGGCAGGTGGATCAAGGCGGCGATGTGGTGCAGAAGGGCGCCTATTGCGCCTCGCTTGCGGCGTTGGCGGTGGCGGGTCGGCGGGTCAAGATGCTGTGGCAGCACGACCCCGCGCAACCGATCGGCGTCTGGGACGAGGTGCGCGAGGATGCGCAGGGACTGCGGGTCAAGGGGCGGCTGCTGGAGAGCACACAGAAGGGACGCGAGACAGCGGAACTGATCCGTGCGGGCGCGATCGACGGTCTGTCGATCGGCTATCGAACCAAGCGCGCCGCGAAAGATGACAAGGGTCAGCGGCTTTTGACCGAGCTGGAGCTGTGGGAGGTGTCGCTGGTGACCTTTCCGATGTTGCCCAGCGCCCGGGTTGCCGCCAAGGGAGCGGACCCCGAGGCCGGGGATACCTGGCGCGAGATTGCCGAGGTGTTCCGTGATGCCCGGCTGGAGCTGGCGCGACCCTAGCGCCGTAAAACCACCCCCAGAAAAGGAAGTGCTGATGAGCAAGACCGAAACCCCGGCCTTGGCCGGAGAGGGTGTGCCCCTGGTTCAGGAGGTGAAGCAGGCGATGGCTGGCTTCGTGAGTGAATTCAAGGGGCTGAAGGCTGAAGTTCAAACGAGATTGCAACAGACAGAAGAGCGACTGACCATGCTGGATCGAAAATCAAACAAGGCGGCGCGCCCGCATTTGGCGGCCTTTGGCGACGAAGGAGCGCCACATCAAAAAGCCTTTGACGCCTATGTGCGGTCGGGCGACGATGACGGGCTGCGCGGCCTTGAGATGGAGGCGAAATCTCTGTCCACCGCCGTTAACAGCGATGGTGGTTATCTGATCGATCCGCAAACCGCCGAGATCATCAAGTCGGTACTGAAATCCACCGCCTCGATCCGGTCGATCGCGTCGGTGGTGAATGTCGAGGCGAATTCGTTCGACGTGCTGATCGATCATACCGATCTGGGTGCGGGTTGGGCCGATGAAAGCGCGGTCACCTCCGAGACCGGGACGCCGTCGATCGAACGCATCTCGATCCCGCTGAACGAACTGAGTGCGCTGCCCAAGGCGTCGCAGCGTTTGCTGGATGACAGCGCGTTCGATGTCGAGGGCTGGCTGGCGGGGCGGATTGCCGACAAGTTCGCCCGGGCCGAGGCGTCGGCCTTTATCAATGGGGATGGCGCGGACAAGCCCACGGGTATCCTGAACCATCCGGCGGTCGACAATGACGTCTGGGCCTGGGGCAACATTGGTTATGTGCCGACCGGGATCGCGGGCGGTGTCGACGCCGATGCGATTGTCGACGTGGTTTATGCGCTGGGTGCGCAATACCGGGTCAATGGTACATTCGTGATGAACTCCAAAACCGCGGGCCTGATCCGCAAGCTGAAGGATGCCGATGGCCGATTCCTGTGGTCGGATGGTCTGGCCGCGGGCGAACCTGCGCGTCTAATGGGGTATCCGGTGCTGATCGCCGAGGATATGCCGGATGCGGGCCCTGACAGCTTTTCGATCGCCTTCGGTGATTTTCAGGCAGGCTACACCATTGCCGAACGCCCTGATCTGCGCGTGCTGCGCGATCCGTTCAGCGCCAAGCCGCATGTGCTGTTTTACGCGACCAAACGCGTCGGCGGCGATGTAAGCGACTTTGCCGCGATCAAGCTGGTGAAATTCGGCGCCGCGTAACCGCGTCGAAGCCGGGGCGGGGTGACCTGCCTCGGGTGGCGGGCGCGGGCCGGGGTGAGATCCCTCGCGTTGTCTAGCTGCTCCCCTCCGTCCGAGCAACGTGGGGCGGCGCGTGCCCATCATTTTCCTGACTGAGGCCCCGGTGGGGTCCGAGATTGCGGAGTGAATGGATGATGTTGATCGAAGAAACCGCCATCGCGGATGCGGCGCTGCCGGTGGATCAGTTCAAGGCGCATCTGCGGCTGGGCACCGGGTTTGCCGAGGGCGACGTGCAGGACGAGGTGCTGAAAGGTTTTCTGCGTGCGGCCATTGCCGCAATTGAGGCACGCACCGGCAAGGTGCTGATCGCGCGCCAGTTTTCCTGGACGCTGACCGGCTGGCGGGATCGGAACCGCGAAGTATTGCCAACCGCGCCGGTGCAATCGGTCGAAGCGGTGGTGCTGATCGATGCGGCGGGTGTCGAGACGGTGGTGGACGCCGCACGGTACCGTTTGGTGCAGGACACTCAGAGGCCGCTATTGTGCCCGGTGGGGGCGTATCTGCCCGTTGTCGCAACCGGAGGGTCGGTCCGGATCACCTTTACCGCCGGGATGGCCCCGGATTGGGGTGAACTGCCTGCCGATCTGGTGCAGGCGATACTGATGCTGGCGGCGCATTACTATGAATACCGCCATGAGACCGCGTTGGGTGACGGGTGCATGCCCTTTGGGGTCACCAGCCTGATCCAGCGCTATCGCATGGTCCGGTTTGGCGCGGGGGTGCTGCAATGAGGCTGCCGCATCTGAACCGAAGGCTGGTGTTGGAGGCGCCGCTGCGCAGCCCGGATGGCGCGGGCGGGTTTACGGAGCGCTGGATCGCGCAGGGCACGGTCTGGGCCGAGGTGACTGCCCGCACCGGGGCCGAACGCCCGGTGGGTGGGGCCGCGATATCGCGCGTCGGCTACCGCATCGTGGTGCGGGCCGCGCCGCAGGGGTCAAGCATGCGACCGGCGCCCGACCAGCGGTTCCGCGATGGCGCGCGGTTGTTGGTGATCCGGGCGGTGGCCGAACATGACGCGCAGGGGCGTTTTCTGAATTGTTTCGTAGATGAGGAGGTGGCGGCATGAGTTATGGAATGGCAGCCCCGCTGCAGGCGGCGGTGTATCAGCATCTGCTGGCGGACGTGGGCGTTGCGGCATTGGTTGGAAGCGCGATCTTCGACGTGGTGCCGTCGGGGACGGTGCCCGAGACCTATGTGACGCTGGGACCGGAAGAGGTGCGCGAGGCGTCGGACAAATCCGGCGCGGGAGCGCTGCACCGCCTGACGATTTCGGTGGTGTCCGAGGCATCTGGATTTGCAACGGGCAAGGCTGTGGCCGGGGCAATCTGCGATGCGCTTGAGGCGCCGCCGCTGAGCCTGAGCCGGGGGCGGCTGGTGGGACTGTGGTTCGAAAAGGCCTCGGCCCGGCGCACCGGAACGGGTGGCGCGATGCGCCAGATCGATCTGAGATTCCGCGCCCGCGTGGAAGACAACTGAGCAATCAAACTTTTGGAGAGAGCATATGGGTGCCCAGAACGGAAAAGACCTGTTGGTCAAGGTGGACATGAACGGCACGGGCCTGTTCGAGACGATTGCGGGGCTGCGTGCCACGCGGATCAGCTTCAACGCGGAAAGCGTGGATGTGACCAGCCTGGAAAGCCAGGGTGGCTGGCGTGAATTGCTGTCGGGAGCGGGGGTGAAATCTGCCGCGATCTCGGGCTCGGGCGTGTTCAGGGATGCCGGCACGGACGAGCGTGCGCGGCAATTGTTCTTTGACGGCGAGATACCTGCCTTTCAGGTGATCATACCCGATTTCGGCATTGTCGAGGGACCGTTCCAGGTGACCGGGATCGAGTATGCGGGTTCGCACAATGGCGAGGCGACATACGAGATGAGCCTGGCAAGTGCCGGGGCGCTGACCTTTACGGCGCTGTAACGCGATGGCCAATCCGTGGACGGGTGAGGTGGCATTGACCATCGACGGGCAGCGGCGGGTGCTGAAGCTGACGCTGGGCGCTTTGGCCGAGTTGGAGCAGGCGCTTGAGGCCGGATCGCTGGTGGATCTGGTGCAGCGGTTCGAAGGCGGCAGTTATTCCAGCCGCGACGTGCTGGCGCTGGTGGTTGCCGGATTGCGCGGCGGCGGTGCGGATGTGAGCCGCACCGACCTGCTGCGGGCCGAGATCGAGGGCGGGCCGATGGCGGCGGCGAGGGTTGCGGCTGAGTTGCTGGCGCGGGCCTTCATGCTGCCGGGCGAGGCATGAGCCGGTTCGACTGGTCCGCGCTGATGCGGGCCGGGCTTTCGGGCCTGCGGCTGACGCCGGAGCAGTTCTGGCGTCTGACCCCGGCTGAGTTGCGGCTGATGCTGGGGCAGGGTGCGGGGCAGTCGCCGATGAACCGCAAGGGTCTGGAGGCGCTGTTGGCGGCCTTTCCGGACAAGACACAAGGAGTAAGCGATGACGGAGAGTGACGGGTTCGACGATCTGGAAACGCGCAGCGAGGCGCTGGGAGATGCGCTGGGCGACGCGGCTGCCATGGCCGCAGGGTTCGACAGCGAGCTGCAGCGCGTGCGTTCGGCGCTGGCGGAAACGGGCAAGGATGTGGCGACGCTGGAACGGGGATTGTCCAAGGGGCTGCGGCGGGCGTTCGATGGCGTGGTGTTTGACGGGATGAAGCTGTCGGACGCGCTGGAAACGGTGGCGCAGTCGATGATCCAGACCACCTATTCGGCCGCGATCAAGCCGGTGACGGATCATTTCGGCGGCTTGCTGGCCTCGGGTGTGAACAGTCTGGTCGAGGGCATTCTGCCCTTTGCCAAAGGTGCCGGGTTTGCGCAGGGGCGGGTGATGCCTTTTGCCAATGGTGGTGTCGTCAGCGGCCCGACATCCTTTCCGATGCGGGGCGGATTTGGCCTGATGGGCGAAGCTGGGCCCGAGGCGATCATGCCGCTGGCGCGGGGCGCCGACGGCAAGCTTGGGGTGCGCAGCGCCGGAGGCGGCCAACCGATCAATGTGGTGATGAACGTGACAACCCCGGATGTGCAGGGGTTCCGCCGCAGCCAGGGGCAGATCGCGGCGCAGATGAGCCGCGCGCTGGGCCGCGGCAATCGCAATCGTTGAGGCCGGGAGGACAGAGATGAATTTTCACGAGGTGAGGTTTCCCGCCAATCTGAGTTTCGGCTCGGTCGGCGGGCCCGAGCGGCGCACGGATGTGGTGACGCTGGCCAACGGGTTCGAGGAGCGCAACACGCCCTGGGCCCATTCGCGGCGGCGCTATGATGCCGGTCTGGGCATGCGCTCGCTTGACGATATCGAGGTGCTGATCTCGTTTTTCGAAGCGCGGCGCGGGCAGCTTTACGGCTTTCGATGGAAGGACTGGTCGGATTTCAAATCGGGGTTGGCCTCGGCCGGGACTGCGTTCGGGGATCAGGTGATTGCGCGCGGCGATGGGGAAACCACGGTGTTCCAGTTGCTCAAGACCTATCGCTCGGGCGGGTTCGAGTATGCGCGCCCGATCCTCAAACCGGTTCTGGGCACGGTGCGGATCGGCGTCGAACAGGACGAGATGAAGGAGGGGGTTGATTTCGACGTTGATCCCGCAACAGGTCTGGTGACATTCGCGGTGCCGCCTTCGGAAGAGGCGCAGATATCGGCAGGGTTCGAGTTTGACGTTCCCGTGCGGTTTGACACCGACCGTATCCAGACGAGCGTGGCGAGCTTCCAGGCAGGCGACGTGCCCAATGTGCCGGTGGTGGAGGTGCGGGTCTGATGGCGAGCATGTCCAAGAGTTTTCAGGCGCATGTGGCGGGGGGATTGACCACGCTTTGCCGGTGCTGGGCCGTGACGCGGAGCGACGGCGTGGAATACGGGTTCACCGATCACGATTGTGGACTGAGCTTTGAAGGGGTGGACTTTCAGGCTGACAGCGGCCTGACGGCGGCGGCACTGGAGCAATCGACCGGTTTGTCCATCGACAACAGCGAGGCGATGGGCGTGTTGTCGGATGCCGCCATCCGGGACGAGGATATCGAGGCCGGGCGTTTTGATGGTGCCGAGGTGCGGGTTTGGCTGGTGAACTGGGCCGACCCGCGCGACCGCTGGCTGCAGTTTCGTGGCTCGATTGGCGAGATCCGTCGCGCGGGCGGCGCGTTTCACGCCGAGATGCGCGGGTTGACGGATGGCCTGAACCGTCCGCTGGGGCGTATCTATCAGAAGCCATGCACGGCGGTTCTGGGAGATCGCGATTGTAGGTTTGACGCCGCGCAGCCGGGATATTCGGTCGAGTTGAGCATCGAAGCCATGGAAGACGCCCGCGTGTTCCGCTGGGCCGATCTGAGCGGGTTCGAGCCGGGATGGTTCCAGCGCGGGCGAATGACGGTGCTTGACGGCCCGGCTTTGGGACTGTGGGGCACGATCAAGCGCGACGAGATCGAAGAGGGCCACAGGGTCATCGAGTTGTGGGAGCCTATCCGCGCGGGTCTTGTGGCCGGCGATCGGGTAAGGCTGGTGGCGGGCTGCGACAAGCGGTTCGAAACCTGCCGGCTCAAGTTCAACAACCTCTGGAACTTTCAAGGTTTTCCGGACCTGCCCAATGAGGATTGGGTCCTGGCGGTGCCGAAATCGAGCGCCGCCAATACCGGAGGCAGCCGGAGATGACGGCAGGAAGGCAAGATGTGGTCGAGGCCGCACGGGGCTGGGTGGGAACGCCCTATCTGCATCAGGCGTCCTGGCGCGGTGCAGGGACGGATTGTCTGGGGCTGTTGCGTGGGGTCTGGCGCGAGCTTTACGGGGCCGAGCCCGAGACGGTTCCCGCATACAGCATGGACTGGTCGGAGCCGCAGGGCGAGGAACGTTTGTGGCAGGCGGCGCGCCGACATCTGATCGAGAGTCCCTTGTCGGAGTTGGAGCCGGGCGACGTGATCCTGTTCAGGATGCGAAGCGCCTCGGTTGCCAAGCATGTCGGGCTGATCAGCGAGACCGGTCCGCATCCGAAATTCATCCACGCTTATTCCGGGCGAGGTGTTGTCGAAAATCCATTGAGCGAGCCGTGGCGGAACCGTATCGCGGCCCGGTTTCAATTTCCGCTGAAGGAGCAGTAAATGGCGACCATTCTACTTTCTGCCGCAGGTGCGGCCATTGGCGGGTCGATCGGCGGAACCGTCGCGGGCCTCTCCACCGCCATCATCGGGCGCGCTGTTGGGGCGACGCTGGGCCGGGTGATCGACCAGCGCCTGTTGGGGGGCGGCAGCGAGGCGGTTGAAACCGGCAAGGTTGATCGCTTTCGCCTGACCAGTTCCGGTGAGGGGGCGCCGGTGGCTTCGGTATTTGGCCGGATGCGTGTCGGGGGGCAGGTCATCTGGGCGTCGGATTTCCTGTCCACGACGCAAAGCCATACATCCGGCGGCGGCAAGGGCGCTGCGCCGAAACCCGAGGTGACGACGACCGAGCACAGCTATTCAGTATCGCTGGCCATTTCCGTAGGTGCGGGCGAGATTGCGGGGATCACCCGTGTCTGGGCTGACGGCGAAGAGATCGCGCATGCAGACCTGGACATGCGCGTCTATCGGGGTACCCAAGATCAGCTACCGGATCCGCTGCTGGAAGCCATCGAGGGGGCGGGCAAGGTGCCCGCCTATCGCGGTACGGCTTACGTGGTGATCGAGAACCTGCAACTGGTGCCCTATGGCAACCGGGTGCCGCAATTCTCGTTCGAGGTGGTGCGGCAGGAACAGCCGGACATGCCGGGGTATGACGACCGGCTGGCCGCGATCGTGCGGGGCGTCGCGTTGATGCCGGGAACCGGTGAATATGCGCTGTCGACGCGGCAAGTCAATTATACTGACGGGCCGGGTAGTTACTGGGCGGCCAACACCAATTCGCCGTCGGGCCAGACGGACATGCTGACTTCGCTGGCAGTACTGGACTCTGAGTTGCCGGGATGTGAGGCGGCTTCACTGATCGTGTCCTGGTTCGGCAATGACCTGCGGTGCGGGGATTGTGAGATCCGGCCCAAGGTGGAACGTCGGGACTATGATGGGGCGAATATGCCGTGGCGCGTGTCGGGTGTTTCACGCGCTGGCGCACAGGAAATGCCGCGCGCGGATGGCGAGCCGGTATATGGTGGCACCCCGGCGGATGCGTCGGTGATCGAGGCCATCCGTCACCTGAACGTCAGCGGCAAGCGCGTGATGTTCTATCCGTTTATCCTGATGGATCAATTGGCCGGAAACGGTTTACCCGATCCGTGGACAGGGAACGAAGATCAGCCGCACCTGCCGTGGCGCGGAAGGATCACCCTGGACGTAGCGCCGGGGCGACCGGGGTCATCGGATGGAACCTTTGCGGCAGATGCCCAAGTGGCACAGTTCTTTGGCACGGTGTCGGCGGCAGATTTCGTGATCGGCGACGGAACCGTTTCCTATACCGGTGCCGATGAATGGGGGCTGCGCCGGTTCATCCTGCACAATGCCGCGCTTTGCGCTGCGGCAGGTGGGGTGCATGCGTTCTGCATCGGATCGGAAATGCGTGGATTGACGCAAATTCGCGGCGCCTCGGGCTTTCCGGCGGTAGCGGAGTTGAAACAGCTTGCCGCTGAGGTGCGTGCCATTCTGGGTCCGGATGTCCGTATCGGATATGCCGCCGACTGGTCGGAATATTTCGGGTATCAGCCGCAGGACGGCAGCAACGACCGGTATTTCCACCTTGACCCGCTTTGGGCCGATGACAACATCGATTTCATCGGTATCGACAACTATATGCCGATCTCGGACTGGCGCGAGGGTGAGGAACATCTGGACGCGCTGGGCGGGGTGCGGTCGATCTATGATCTGAGCTATCTGCAGGGCAATATCGAAGGCGGCGAGGGTTATGACTGGTACTACCACTCGCCCGAGGCGGAAGAGGCGCAGATCCGCACGCCGATCACCGATGGCGAACATAGCGAACCGTGGGTCTGGCGATACAAGGATCTGCGCAACTGGTGGGCCAATCCGCATCACGAGCGCATCGGTGGAGAGCGTATGGAAACGCCGACCGCGTGGGAGCCGCGGTCGAAGCCGATATGGTTCACCGAACTGGGTTGTGCTGCCATCGACAAGGGGACCAATCAGCCGAACAAGTTTCTGGACCCCAAATCGTCGGAATCCCACCTGCCGAAGTATTCCAGCGGCGCTCGGGATGATCTGATCCAGGTTCAGTACCTCAAGGCGGTGCTGGGGTATTGGGACAAGCCCGAGAACAATCCGGTTTCGCCGCTGTACGAGGGCCGGATGATTGACATGACCAATGCCTATGTCTGGGCCTGGGACCTGCGCCCGTTTCCGGTTTTTCCCAATCGGGTGAGCCTGTGGAGCGATGGCGGGAACTATCCGCGCGGTCACTGGCTGAACGGGCGGTCGGGAAGCCGCACACTGGCTTCGGTGGTGGGTGAGATCTGTCATCGCTCGGGAGTGCGCGAAATTGATGTGTCGGAGCTGTGGGGCATCGTGCGTGGGTATGTGGCCGAAGAGGTCAGCGATGCGCGCGGTCTTCTGCAACCTCTGATGTTGCGCTATGGCTTTGATGCGATCGAGCGGGACGGCGTGCTGACGTTCCGGATGCGGGACGGGTTGCGCCCTGTTGATCTGATCGAAGACCAGTTGGCAATGTCGTCGGAGGTAGATGGCACGATTGAGTTTCGCCGCGAGGCAGATGTGGAAATGTCAGGCCGGGTACGGCTGAAATTCGTGCAATCGGATGCAGATCACGATGTTGTATCGGAAGAGGCGGTTTTGCCGGACGAGGCCACCCATTCCGTTGCCGCCAGCGAGATGCCGTTGTCGATGACCCGTTCCGAGGGGCGGCAGACGGTCGAAAGATGGTTGGCAGAAGCGCGGGCGTCGCGTGAAACAGTCAAGTTCGCGCTGCCGCCGTCTCAGATTGAGGTGGGAGCAGGCGACATCGTGCGCCTGCCTGGTGCCAATGGCGAGGCAGGCGTGCTGTTCCGTATCGACCGGGTGGAGCAGACCGAATTGCAATTGGTCGAGGCCGTGCGGATCGAGCCGAACGTGTATCGTCCAAGCAATATCGACGACGTGCTGCCAAGTGGGCAGGCGTTTGTACCGCCGTTGCCGGTTCTGCCGGTCTTTTTGGATCTGCCGCTGATCACTGGCGACGAGGTTGCCCATGCGCCGCACCTGGCGGTTACCGCAAGTCCGTGGCCGGGATCGGTTGCGGTCTATGCCTCGACAAGTGACGAGGACTATGCCTTGTCCGACATCGTTGCCCGTCGCGCCGTGATCGGGTTCACCGAGACCGGACTGTTGCGCAGCGACGCCGGTCGCTGGGACGAAGGCGACGCGTTGCAGGTTAAGCTGACAGCCGGGGCGCTGGAGTCGCGATCCGCCTTGACGGTACTGAACGGCGCCAATCTTGCGGCTATCGGGGACGGCAGCAACGGCAATTGGGAACTGTTCCAGTTTCGCGATGCCGAGCTGATTGCGGAACGAACCTACCTGCTGCGCGGGCGCCTGCGCGGCCAGTTGGGCAGTGACGCACTGATGCCCGAGGTCTGGCCTGCGGGGTCGAACTTTGTGTTGATGAACGGGGCTGCGACGCAGATCGGGCTGAAGCGGTCGGAGCGCCGGCTGGCCAAACACTATCGCATCGGATCGGCCCGCCGGGGATACGACGATCCGTCCTACACGCATCGGATCGAGTCGTTCGATGGAAACGGCCTGCGCCCCTATTCGCCGGTGCATTTGCGAGCTGTTGAGCAAGGGGGAGATCTGGTGCTGTCCTGGATCCGTCGTACACGGATTGACGGTGACAGCTGGGACGGGTTCGAGGTGCCGCTGGGCGAAGAAAGCGAGGCCTATCTGGTTCGTGTCCGCAAGGATGGGGCGATTGTCCGCGAGACGGTGACCGAGGCACCGCTTTGGACGTATGGCGCGGGTGCGCAAGCGGCGGATGGGGTCACGATGCCCTTCGAGATCGAAGTGGCACAGGTATCGGTGATTTACGGCCCCGGCCCGTTCACCGGCTTGCGGCTGGAGTAGCGTGGTTGCGTCCGGTTCTGCATGGGGACGTCAGTTCGGCGGCGCGGGCGCTGTTGCGGGCCGCGCCCGGCCTGCGTGAACGTCTGTGCCGCCGATTGATCCTGGAGGCGGAACTGGCCGACCGTCATGTGCGCAGAACCGGGCGGCTGCATCCGGTTTTCGGGAACGGGTCGCTGATGTCGGCGGCTCGCAAGCGGGTGCTGGCGGACGAGCCGGGTTTCGATGATCTGGAATATTGCTGTTGCTTTGAAACCGTGTTGCGGCACCTCGTTCGCCGTGGGATCAGCCAGAGGCGCAGCTGACGCATTTACTGGCCGCCGGATCGAGCTTGAGCCGCCCTGGCGTGATGTCGTCGCCGCAATCTTCGCAATAACCGAACTCTCCTTCTTCGATGCGTTGCAAGGCCGATCGTAAACGTCTTGTTTCAACATCACGCCGGGCTTGCTGTGCCTTGGCCATCGCCTGATTCTGCAATGCATCCATGCGGCTGAGGCGCCCAACTGCCTGTTGATCGAGTTCCACGATAGTGCATCGCGCCCGGCAACAGACCCTTGTTCCAGTTCCGCCAGTTTTTCGTGGATCAGGCATTCGAATTTGTGCAGTTCGGTCTCATTCATTTATGTTATGTCGCACTTCAAGGGTTTGCGTTTGGCGTTTTCCGCCTTAGATGGGTATTCTAGTCGGAGCAGAGGACGAAAAGCCATGGTCGAGACACGCAGAAAACTGACGCCCATCGATCCGGTCTGGAGCCGGATCACCACCGAAGCCCTTGGGGCAGTCGACAAGGAGCCGTTGATGGGCGGGCTGGTTCATGCCTGTATCCTGCATCACAAGAGCCTTGAGCGTGCGCTGTCCTATCGCGTATCGGCCAAGCTCTGCTCGAACGAGATGTCGATGATGGTTCTGCGTGAGATCGTGGACGAGGCCTATGAGGATGATCCCAGCCTGCTTGAGGCGGCACGCGCCGACCTGATGGCGGTTTTCGAGCGGGATCCGGCCTGCCACCGCCTGTTGCAACCGATTCTGTATTTCAAGGGCTATCAGGCCATGCAGGCCTACAGAGTCGCGCATTGGCTGTGGCGAAAGGGGCGCTTTGATCTGGCCTATTTCTTCCAGATGCGGTCATCCGAGATTTTCGGCATCGACATTCACCCGGCCGCAAAAATCGGCAAGGGGATCATGATCGACCACGCCCATTCCATCGTGATCGGGGAAACCGCGGTGGTCGGCGACAACGTGTCGATGTTGCACTCGGTGACGTTGGGCGGTACCGGCAAGGAAGAGGAAGACCGCCATCCCAAGATCGGTGATGGTGTTTTGATCGGGGCCGGGGCCAAGGTTCTGGGCAACATCAAGGTCGGTCGTTGCAGCCGCATCGCCGCCGGTTCTGTCGTGTTGCAAGAAGTGCCTCCTTGCACCACGGTGGCCGGTATCCCTGCCAAGATCGTGGGAGAGGCGGGGTGCGATCAGCCTTCGGTCAATATGGACCATATGCTGGGCAAAGATCAGTAGGTCGATTTGAACTAACAAAAAAGGCCGCTTCGATATTCGAGGCGGCCTTTCTTTTCGCGAGGTCGGTGTTGCTCACGCCAGCATGACCATCGGGTTTTCCAGATTGTCGACGATGGCTTGCAGTAGCTGCGCGCCAAGCGCGCCGTCGATGACCCGGTGGTCAACGGACATGGTGACAGACATCACCGTTGCCACGGTCAGCTCGCCATCATCCCCGACAACCGGTTTCTTGATGCCGGTGCCGACGGCCAGAATACCGGCATGGGGCGGGTTCACGATGGCGTCGAAATTGTCGATGCCGAACATGCCCAGGTTCGAGATGGCAAAGGTGCCGCCCTGATATTCATGCGGTGCCAGCTTGCGTTCGCGTGCGCGGGCGGCGAGGTCTTTCATCTCGGTCGAAAGGGCCGACAGGGATTTCATGTCAGCATCCTGCAGGACCGGCGTGAACAACCCGCCTTCGATTGCGACGGCAACAGCCACATCTGACGGTTTCAGTTGCAGCACCCGGTCACCTGCCCAGACGGCGTTACAGGCCGGAACCTGTTGCAACGCATTGGCGACGGCCTTGATGATGAAGTCGTTGACGCTCAGCTTGACGCCGCGGCCTTCGAGTTGCTTGTTCAGCTGCCCGCGGAATTTCAGCAGCGCATCCAGCTTGATATCGCGGCGCAGGTAGAAATGCGGGATGGTCTGTTTGGCCTCGCCCAGGCGTGCGGCAATGGTTTTGCGCATACCGTCGAGCTTGATTTCCTCGTACGGGCGACCTTCGTACATCCGCGCGACCATATCCGCCGATGGACCAGACGGAGCTGCTGGGGCAGCTGCGGGCGCGGCGGCGGCGGGAGCAGTGGCAGGGGCTGCCGCAGGTGCGGTAGCAGTTGCGCCTTCGACATCAACCTTGACAATGCGACCATGCGGGCCAGAACCGGCAATCTGCGTCAGGTCGAGACCTTTTTGCGCGGCAATCCGGCGGGCCAGAGGCGAGGCAAAAATCCGACCGCCATCTGCCTTGGCCGGAGCGGCCGGGGCAGGGGCGGGCGCCTCGGGTGCCGCTGGCGCGGCAGCCTCGTTGCCCGCGACGGCTGCGGGCGCAGCCGCCGGGGCCGCAGCCGGAGCCGTGCCAATGTCATCGGCGCTTTCGCCGTCTTCCAGCAGAACCGCGATGGCCGTGTTGACCTTGACCCCTTCGGTGCCCTCGGGGATCAGGATCTTGCCAATGGTGCCTTCGTCAACGGCCTCGAACTCCATCGTGGCCTTGTCGGTTTCGATCTCGGCCAGCAGGTCACCGGAGGAGACGGTGTCGCCTTCCTTGACCAGCCATTTGGCAAGCGTGCCTTCCTCCATCGTCGGGGACAGGGCGGGCATCAGAATTTCTGTAGGCATCTGTCTGTCGCTCCTTACCGGTAGGTCACTTGTTTGACGGCGGCGATCACCTCATCCGTGGTGATCAGGGCCAGCTTTTCGAGGTTCGCGGCATAGGGCATCGGAACGTCCTTGCCGGTGCAATTGATGACCGGCGCGTCGAGGTAATCAAACGCCTCCTGCATCACGACCGAGCTGATATAGCTGCCGACGGATCCCTGCGGCCAGCCTTCTTCCACTGTCACCAGACGGTTGGTCTTCATCACCGAGTTGATGATGGCGCCAGTGTCCATCGGGCGGATGGTGCGCAGGTCGATCACTTCGGCGCTGATGCCGTCTTCGGCCAGCTTGTCAGCAGCTTCCAGCGCGTATTGCATGCCGATGCCAAAGCTGACGATGGTCACGTCCGAGCCTTCGCGCCAGATGCGGGCCTTGCCCAGCGGAATGGTCAGGTCATCCACCTGCGGCACCTCAAAAGAGCGGCCGTAGAGGATTTCGTTTTCCAGGAACACGACCGGGTTGGGGTCGCGGATGGCCGATTTCAGCAGACCTTTGGCATCAGCCGCCGAATAGGGCATGACGACCTTCAGGCCGGGGATTTGCATGTACCATGCGGCATAGTCCTGGCTGTGCTGCGCGGCCACGCGGGCCGCGGCCCCGTTTGGCCCTCGGAACACGATGGGGCAACCCATCTGGCCGCCGGACATATAGAGCGTTTTGGCCGCAGAGTTGATGATCTGGTCAATCGCCTGCATGGCGAAGTTGAAGGTCATGAATTCGACAATTGGTTTCAGACCGCCAAAGGCCGAACCCACTGCGATACCGGCAAACCCATGTTCCGTGATCGGGGTATCGATCACGCGTTTGGAGCCAAACTCGTCCAGCAGACCCTGCGAGATTTTATAGGCCCCCTGATACTCGGCGACTTCCTCGCCCATCAGATAGACGTCTTCGTCGCCGCGCATTTCTTCGGCCATCGCGTCACGTAGAGCTTCGCGAACGGTCTGGGCTTTCATCGAGGCATCCGCGGGCCAGTCTGGCGACAGATCGACGACCGGCGCAGCCGGGGCCGATGCGGCAGGAGCGGGGGCAGGAGCTGCCGCTGGGGCGGCCTCGGTAACCGAGGCTGCTTCAGGGGCTGCCGACGGAAGGGCGGAAGCATCTTCGCCTTCTTCAACCAGAATTGCGATGGGGGTGTTGACCTTGACCCCTTCGGTGCCTTCTTCAATCAGAATTTTGCCGACAATGCCTTCATCGACCGCCTCGAATTCCATCGTCGCCTTGTCGGTTTCGATTTCGGCCATGATATCGCCCGAGGATACAGTGTCGCCTTCCTTGATCAGCCATTTGGCCAGCGTGCCCTCTTCCATCGTGGGCGAAAGGGCGGGCATGAGAATTTCGGTTGCCATGTCTTATGCGTCCTCTCAGGCGTAAATGTCGGTCCAGAGTTCGTCCACGGACGGCTCGGGGCTTTCTTTCGAGAATTCGGCGGCCTGATTTACGATCTCCTTGATTTCCTTGTCGATCGCCTTCAGGTCGTCCTCGGTCGCGTGCTTGCCGGTCAGCAGCAGTTCGCGCACATGTTCGATGGGGTCGCTTTGTTCACGGACCTTCTGAACCTCTTCGCGGGTGCGATATTTGGCCGGGTCCGACATCGAGTGGCCGCGATAGCGGTAGGTTTTGACCTCAAGAATATAGGGGCCCTTGCCGGCGCGGCAGTGGGCGACAGCCTTTTCGCCCGCTTCCTTGACAGCCAGCACATCCATGCCGTTGACGATTTCGCCGGGGATGCCAAACGCCTCGCCGCGATGGAAGATGTCCTTGGTCGAGGTCGAACGGGACTGTGCCGTACCCATGGCGTATTGGTTGTTCTCGATCACGAAAACCACCGGCAGGTTCCAGATGGCAGCCATGTTGAACGTCTCGTAAACCTGACCCTGGTTTGCCGCGCCATCACCAAAATAGGTAAAGGTCACGCGACCGTTGCCTTTGTATTTGTCGGCAAATGCCAGGCCCGCGCCCAGCGGCACTTGAGCACCGACGATGCCGTGGCCACCATAAAAATGTTTCTCTTTCGAGAACATGTGCATCGAGCCGCCCTTGCCTTTGGAAAGACCACCCTCGCGCCCGGTCAATTCGGCCATCACGCCGCCCGGATCCATGCCGCAAGCCAGCATGTGGCCGTGGTCGCGATAGGAGGTGATCCGCTTGTCGCCGTCTTCGGCCGCGGCTTCGAGACCGACAACAACGGCCTCTTGTCCGATGTAAAGGTGGCAGAACCCGCCGATCAAACCCATGCCATAAAGCTGACCCGCCTTTTCCTCGAATCGGCGGATCAGCAGCATCTCGCGGTAATAGGTTTTGAGCTCTTCTGCTGAAACATTTGATTTCTTTGTGGTTTTTCGCGCAGCCATCGTGGCGACCTCTCCCCTTCGGCAAGATAGTTTAGCGTTAAACTATTTCATAAAGCATTTCTCTCCCCCTGGCGAGGGGAAATGTGACGCAGCGTCCGGTCAAGTCTTGTTCTGCCGATTTCTTGACAAAAGTACGGTCACGTGCGCGTTTTTCGAGGTTTTTTCCTGCGGAGACCGATTTCAGTGAATGACGATTTCGTCCGCGCGCAGCAAACCCAGCACCGAGCGCGCCTGCTGATCCAGCAGATCGAGGTCAAGATAGGTATCCGACAAGCGCAGGGTCAGGTTTTCCATTTCGGTAATCTGATCCTCAAGCATCGCCAGATCGCGTGACAGGGCGTCCCGTTCCGCCGCAATTTCGACCCGTCGGAATAGCCCGTAATCACCTTGTACCGCCGCAAAGGTGAAATAAACACCCAACGCGAAGGCCACCGCGAAGAACAAAACTGTACCTAAACTGGGTCGACTGGAACGGGACACTCTGTTTTGCCGTATGATTTCTGCCTCAGGAAACGCGCCCTTTGCGAGCGTCTGCACTCAATATGTCACAGGTGATTCGGCTTGTGAATCCCAAAAATGCATTGAGATTCACGATTTGATTCCAAAGGGTAAGCCAAACGAAGATCAGTTATCCTGTTCCAGCGCAGCGACACCGGGCAGGGTTTTGCCTTCCATCCATTCAAGGAACGAACCGCCTGCGGTGGAGATATACGAGAAATCCCCGGCGGCCCCGGATGCGTTCAGCGCCGCGACAGTGTCACCGCCCCCCGCAACCGACGTCAGCTTGCCCGCACGGGTCAGGGCGGCCGCCTTCAGGGCCGCTGCGTTGGTTGCAGCGTCAAACGGTTCCAATTCGAAAGCGCCCAGCGGGCCGTTCCAGATCACCGTTTGACTTTGGTTGAAAATATCGATGATCGTGGCGACGCTGTCGGGTCCCGCATCCAGGATCAACCCGTCTTCGGGGCATTGATCGGCGGGAAGAACTTCATGCGGTGCGTGGGATTCGAACTTCTTGGCCACGACGATGTCACTGGGCAGGACAATCTTGCAGCCAGACGCCTCGGCCTTGGCAAGAATTTCAGCGGCGGTGTCTTTCATGATCCGTTCGGCCAGAGATTTTCCGACGTGATGGCCCTTGGCGACGAGGAAGGTATTGGCCATGCCGCCACCGATCACCAGATAATCCACCTTATCGATCAGGTTGCCTAGCAATTCCAGCTTGGTCGACACCTTGGCGCCGCCGACAACTGCCGTGACCGGGCGTTTTGGAGCACCAAGCGCACTTTCCAGTGCCTGCAACTCTGCCTGCATAAGGCGGCCTGCACAGGCGGGCAGCAGGCGGGCGATGGCCTCGGTCGAGGAATGGGCGCGGTGGGCCGCGGAAAACGCGTCGTTGCAATAGACGTCGCCCAGCCGCGCCATACCTGCGGCAAGGTCCGGGTCGTTCTTGGTTTCGGAGGCATGAAACCGGGTGTTTTCCAACAGCAGAACCTCTCCCGGTTGCAAGGATTCAGCGGCAAGCTCGGCAGCCGGGCCGATGCAATCGGCAGCGAAACGGACCTTGGTTTCAAAGGCGCGTTCCAGTGTCGGGACCAGTTGTTTCAGCGACAGGTTCTCGCGCCGTTCGCCGCCGGGGCGACCGAAATGGGCCAGCAGGATCGGACGGCCACCGGCAGCAAGGATGTCGCGCACGGTCGGAGCGATGCGGCGGATGCGAGTGGAGTCGGTCACCACGCCATCCACGATCGGTACGTTGATATCGACCCGCACCAGCACGCGCTTGCCGCTCAGATTCATGTCGTCAAGTGTCTTCCAGCCCATTTTGCCGCTCCGCTGATTGCATCCGGTTTGGGCGGTTCTTTTCCTGCATTTCGCGTCAAGGTCAATGCGTCACTTGGCATTCGCGCGCGTGGGGCTTAGGTATTCGCGCAATATCCATCGACAGGAGGGCCCAATGGCCGAGATCAAGGATCCCGAAAACACCATCATCATCGAGTTGAAGAACGGCAATGTGGTTATCGAACTGCTGCCTGATGTCGCCCCGCAACACAGCGGGCGGATGAAGGAGCTGGCGCGCGCCGGAGAATATGACAACGTGTGCTTTCACCGGGTAATCGACGGCTTCATGGCCCAGACAGGCGACGTTCAGCATGGCGATATGGAAGACGGGTTCAACATCCGCATGGCGGGAACGGGTGGGTCCTCTCTGCCGGATTTGCCGGCGGAGTTTTCCAAGCTGCCGCATGATCGCGGAACGCTGGGCGCGGCGCGTTCGGCCAACCCGAATTCGGCCAATTCGCAGTTTTTCATCAACTTCAAGGACAATCATTTCCTGAACGGCCAATACACGGTTTATGGTCGTGTGGTTGCCGGGATGGAGCATGTGGACGCAATCGTGCGTGGCGAGCCGCCCGCAAGCCCCGATCGCATGATCAGCGTCAAGGTGGCCGCCGATGCGTAAACTGACAGCCGTATTTGCCCTGTTGGCCAGCCCGGCCCTGGCCACCGGGCTTGAGATCGAGATCGAAGGTGAGGCCAATGGCACAATCACCATTGATCTGTTCGAGGACGTCGCTCCCAAGCACGTCGAACAGATCGCGGCACTGGCGGCAGACGGTCAATATGACGGGGTTGTGTTCCACCGCGTGATCGAGGGTTTCATGGCGCAGACCGGCGATGTGCAGCATGGCAAACTGGGCAGCGACATGCGCCGCGCGGGCACTGGTGCGTCGGACCGGCCGGACCTTGCGGCCGAGTTTTCGGACATCACTTATGATCGGGGCATTGTTGGCATGGCGCGGGCGCAGGATCCGAACAGCGCCAATTCGCAGTTCTTCATCATGTTCGCGCCGGGTCCGTTCCTGGACGGCCAGTACACCGTCGTGGGTAAAGTCACGGATGGCATGGATGTGGTCGATGCCATCAAGCGCGGCGAAGGCCCCAATGGTGCTGTGATCGGGCAGCCCGATGTCATGAAAAAGGTCACCGTCACCGAGTGACGGCGCGCCCGGCGCGGAAAACCTCTGCGCCGGGCTCCCGCACATTGCATCACGTCTGTGTGCGCTGGGGTGGCTTTGCGAACGTGTCGCGCTCAGTATTGAGCATCTGGCGGGAGCAAGCCGCATGCGTGTTCTTTCGATCGCAATTGCCGTTTTCCTGGCCGCACAAGTGTGGGCCAGTCCCGAGTTCTGGCGGACTGAATGGCCCGAAACCGACTTCAACCGTACAAGCGTGCGAAACTGGTCCGAGATTCAGTCAGGCGGCCCGCCCAAGGACGGGATACCGGCGATTGACGAACCTGCGTTTAAGGTCGTCAGCGAGGAAACCCGGATCAGTTCCCGCGAGCCGGTAATCACGGTCGAGATCGACGGCCAAGGGCCTAGGGCCTACCCGATCCGCTATCTGATCTGGCATGAGATCGTGAATGACCGGATCGGAAGTGTTCCGGTCGCGGTTACCTATTGTCCGCTTTGCAACTCGGCGATTACCTTTGATCGCAGGACGGCAAGTGGCGAGCTGAGTTTTGGTGTCAGCGGCAAACTGCGGTTCTCGGACATGGTGATGTATGACCGCCAAACCCAAAGCTGGTGGCAACAGGCGGTGGGTGAGGCGATCGTGGGGCAACTGACCGGGACCCGGCTGAAAACCCTGCCATCCTGGATGGAAAGCTGGCAGGACTTTTCCACCCGCAACCCGGATGGGTTGGTCATGGCCGAGCCGGAATACAGCCGGTCATATGGGCGCAATCCTTATCGTGGCTATGACGGGTCGCGCAAACCGTTCCTGTATTCCGGCGAGATGCCACCGCATGGCATCCACCCTCTGGAACGCGTCGTGCGGGTTGGAAATCTAGCCTGGCCCATGAAGCGGCTCAGCGAGGAGGCTGACGTGAAAGAGGCGGGTGTGCGCATAACATGGAAGGCCGGTCAGGCCTCGGCACTGGATACGGGCCTCATTCGCAATGGGCGTGATGTGGGATCGATCCGCGTTCGCGACGGGCAGGGACGTGATGTGCCCCATGATGTCATGTTCGCCTTTGCCTTCCATGCTTTCTGGCCGAACGGGCAATGGATGCTAGGGCGATGAACCGCGCAGTGTTCAGGCCGCAAGCGCGACAAGTTCCGCCAGCCCGGTCAGCCCGATAAGGAAGGCCGAAATCATTTTGAGCATCGGCATGTTCCGGGATTTGATCCCCTTGCCCATATTCGTCTCGGCCATGTCCGGAGAGAGGTCGGCGATCAGGTTGATGATATCGTCCAGCGCAGTACCGCCAGCGAGG
The DNA here is from genome assembly GCF_059613285.1 of Ruegeria sp. BHSB058. NCBI lineage: Bacteria > Pseudomonadati > Pseudomonadota > Alphaproteobacteria > Rhodobacterales > Roseobacteraceae > Ruegeria > Ruegeria sp. BHSB058. The sequence continues at coordinate 50,435 of NZ_JBXWSF010000004.1, forward strand.
ATGCCATAAGCCGTAGTTACGATCACCAGCATGGCCAGCGCAGGCGAAAAGCCCTGTGGCCCGAAATGAATGATCGTCGCCAATGCAATGAACGAGAATATGGTCGTTTGCATGATCCTGAAATAATGGGTCTGTCGTGCCAGGGAATAGGTGGCGCGCAATTCCGGTGTCATCATGATTTCCCCCTCCAAAATACAATGCTGAAACCCGGGCATGATATCACGCGGGAACCTGAATCGGAAATGTGTTCGAGCGTTCGGCGTACGGAACTGACCCATATACCAGGGGCGGGCCGGAGACGTTCATGAAAAACGCCGCCCGATGAGGCGGCGTTTGTAAGGTGTCGCGCAATCTTTCAGTCGTCGGTTGAGACAGCTTTCCAGATCAGGCCGCCGATTGCGCCTCCGATTAGCGGAGCTACCCAGAACATCCAGAGTTGGGCCAGCGCTGGTCCGTCGGCAAACAGCGCCACACCGGTCGACCGCGCCGGGTTGACCGAAGTGTTGGTGACGGGAATTGAAACCAGATGAATCAGCGTCAGGCCGAGACCGATGGCGATCGGCGCAAACCCGGCTGGGGCGCCCTTGGACGTTGCCCCTAGAATGATGAACAGGAAAAAGGCGGTCATCACGACCTCGGTCACAAATCCGGACATCATCGAATATCCACCGGGCGAAGCACTGCCATAGCCATTTGACGCAAATCCGCCGACGCCGGTGAAATCGGGCGCGCCAGAGACAATCATATACAGAACGACCGCCGCAACGATTGCACCCACGACCTGGGCAATCCAGTAGGGGATCAGGTCTTTCGCCTCGAACCGGCCCGCGATCATCAGGCCAAGGCTGACGGCAGGATTGAAATGCCCACCCGAGATATGGCCGACGGCAAAGGCCATGGTCAGTACGGTCAGGCCAAAGGCCAGCGCCACGCCCAGCCAGCCGATGCCAACGTCTGCGACACCTGCTGCAAGAACTGCGCTGCCGCACCCGCCCAGAACCAGCCAGAACGTGCCAAAAAATTCCGCTAAAAGCTTTGAAGACATCCAACGTTCCTCCCAAAGTTGAATGCATGATAGTAGGCAGGCATTTGTTTCAATTGGAAGAAAAATGTTCAGCAATCCGCTTGCAGCGTGAAGCCGTCTTTCAACTAAAAACGCCCCGGGGCTTCCCGAGGCGCTCAAAGGTCGTAATTTCAGCCGAATTACTGGCTGACTTCAGCTGTTGCCGCGGCTGGATTGCCGGCGCCCTTGTTGCCGGAACGACCGGGGTTCAGCGGGTCGTCCTGACGCTGCACCGAGCCCTCGAAATGGGCACCGCTTTCGATTGCGATTGTCTTGTGAATGATGTCGCCTTCGACCCGTGCGGTCGAGGTCAGGCGCACTTTCAGTCCACGGACGCGGCCCACGATGCGGCCATTGACCACGACATCGTCAGCCGTGACTTCACCCTTGATTGTGGCCGTTTCGCCAATGGTCAACAGGTGGGCGCGAATGTCGCCTTCGACCGTGCCTTCGACCTGAATGTCGCCGGTGGTCTTGATGTTGCCGGTGATATGAAGATCCGACGACAGCACCGATGCGGGCGGCTTTGGCTTGGGCGCGCTTGCCTTGGTTTCTGCAGGTGCCGGGCTTGGCGGTGTCGATGGAGTTGCGGGCTTGGCCGCTTCGGGTGCCTTGGATGCCGGCTCGTTGATTTTGCTCTTAGAAAACATTTCTCGCAGCCTTGATGTAAGTCATTGGATTCACGGGTTTCCCGTTCACGCGCACCTCATAGTGCAGATGTGTGCCGGTCGACCGTCCGGTGCTACCCATATCAGCTATATGATCCCCGCGCGAGACCCTTTGTCCGACCTTGACGCGGATAGACGTGTTATGAGCGTAAAGTGTCTCGATTCCGAAAGCGTGTTTGATCTTCACAAGCCGTCCAAAACCTGATTGCCAGCCAGCATGAGTGACAACGCCATCCGCGGTGGCAAAGATATCGGTGCCGTGTGAGCCTGCGAAATCCGACCCGTTATGCATGCGCTTACCGCCGGATTTCGGATCCCGGCGATAGCCATAGCCGCTGGTATACCGAACTGCGGAATGAACCGGACTGGCGAAAGGCGCCTTTTCGGCCGCGATGCGGTAAAGATTGAGCTGGTCCATCTGCTCTAGCAAATTGTTGGCGCGAATCTCGTCGGCGGTCGGTTCTTCACCGCGCGTGCTGAACGACAAAGGGGTCAGCGGACCGCCCATACCGCTATAGCCGCGTCGAACCTCTTCGAGGATGCGGTCAGTGGGCATACCCGCCTGCCGGAACATCTTGTCCAGCGGTTCGACCGAGATGGCCATTGCCTCTTCGAGTTGACGGAAAATCTGGTCGCTGCGTTCGCGCATAAGCTGAATTTCCAGTTCCAGATCGTCGCGTTGATCCAAAGCCGACTGTGCGTTGGCCTCAATCAGATCGCGCTCCTGCGCGGTTCGCAACAAAGCTTCGGACATGAACGCCATCTGAACAGGGGCCGACGCGGCCAGCTTTGCACTGGCCGCGTCTTCGCCTGTATTCTGCTCGAGATTTGCCAGCGCCAAACGGGCCACTTCGCGCTGCTTCATGGTTTCACGCAAAGTGGTCTGGATCACTTCGATCCCGGTTTCCAACTCGCGCCGCCGGTTTTCGGATTTCAGCAGTTCCGATTGCATTGCTGAAACCTGTTCGAGGGCCGCGTTGAACCGTTGGTGCGCTGCCAGGGCTTCTTCGGCGCGCATATCCCGTTCTTGTGACAGGATGTTGAGCCTTTCCTGGTATGTCGCCTGGTCTCTTTTTGCCTGCTCTCGGAAATTGCCTGATCCGATGCTGTCCATCAGGATGATGGCCGTGGCCACGATGGTCCAGGCAAGCGTCAGGGTGACGCCGGAAAATGCGATGATCTGAGTTTCCGGCCGCAACCGGATGAAGCGCGTATCGTTGTCCGATTTGAGGAACACTCTGCGCTCGGGAAAATGTTTCTCAAGCAGAGCGTGAATTCTGATCGTCAGACGTGTCCGCACGCGCCTTTCCTCTTTTCATCCCCTGTGAAGGAACAGATCGAGAGTGGATACGACCGTCCCTTGGGGCGCTTGCATAGCGAGGTGAGGCGATTGGGGCAAGTTTGTTAACCAGTCGGTCGAAAAACGAAGAAGAAACACGCTTGGGATGAGCGGGTTCTTGCCGATCTCGGGTGTCCGAAAGGTCTAGATGATCGTCTTTCCCGGGGGCGGCAGTTCATCTGCCAAGGGCCAGTAGAAATCGGGTGGCAGCCCCGCCTCGGCGCGTTTTTCTTCGTTGAAAGGGGGTTTTAGCGCCCCGTGGAAATAGCGCCGCACGAGCTGGTGGAACACCTCTTTGGGATCGGTGTTTTGCCGCCCGCAAAGAAAATGGAACCATTTTGACCCATAGGCCACATGGCCGACCTCTTCGGCATAGATCACTTCCAGCGCATCAATGGCTTTCTGCACCCTGGCTTTGCGGAAAATGTCAATCATTCCGGGGGTTACATCCAGACCGCGGGCTTCGAGCACCATCGGAACCACGGCCAGACGCCCCATCAGATCTTCTGCCGTGTCCTCGGCCGCGCGCCACATCCCGGCATGTGCGGGCAAAGCGCCATAGTGGCTGCCCATCGAGTCCAGACATTCGCAAACCAGCTCAAAGTGGCGTGATTCCTCGGCGGCGCATTTTACCCAGTCGTCATAAAATCCGACTGGCATCGGGATGTGCCCGAAGCGGGCAATGATATCCCAATGCAGGTCCACTGCGTTAAGCTCGATATGCGCAACGGCATGCAAAAGCGCGATCCGACCAGCCTCGGATCCGGGTCTCCGCTTGGGAACATCTCGCGGCGACAGAAGCTCCGGGCGATCAGGACGGGCCGGATGCAGCGGAGGAGACGCCGTGCCGATATCGATTGCCGGAGCGTTCCCGGCGCGAAAGGCGAACCACGCCGCAGCATGTTTCTGCGACAGGGCGGTCTTGGCGTGCCCATCCGCTGTGGTCAGAACCTGGGTTGCCATTTCAGTCAGAGTCAGGGGCACGTCTTTTTGCTCCATTCGCAATGCGCAAGGATTGGCTCAAGTCAGGTTGCGGACAGCTTGCAGCACTTCTTCGACATGGCCGGGCACCTTCACCTTTCGCCAGATTTGCGCGATTTGCCCTTGCGGATCGATCAGAAATGTCGAGCGTTCGATGCCCATGGATTTTTTACCGTACATGTTCTTTTCCACCCAGACGCCATAATCCTCGCATACGGTCGATCCTTCATCAGATAAAAGCGGGGTGGTCAGGCTGTGCTTGGCGACAAACTTGTCATGTTTGGCCACGCTATCGCGGGAAATCCCGAACACTTTTGCGCCCGCATCGGCAAACTCCTGCAAAAGCTCGGAAAATCCAATGGATTCCTTGGTGCAGCCCGGAGTATCATCACGGGGGTAGAAAAACAGAACCACGGCAGTGCCACGCAGGGCTGACAACGTGACTTCTCCGCCGCCGTCACGGGGCAGGGTGAATTCGGGAGCGGGATCGGATATTTCGGGCATGAGTATTCTCCGGCGGAAATCAGTGCATGTTGCTCAACATATTAGGCCGGGACGGGCAAGTTGAAAGACGCCGAGGTACACAAAGGCGAATCCGAAAAACCGGAAGGCGGGAGTAACAAGCCCGCTCGTCACCGTTCACGCAGGCGCAAGGCCGCAGTGTGGGCAATGCGTGGAAGCTTCGTTCTGATCGTTCTGGCCGTGATCTCGGCGCTTATGGTTGTCGGACAGACAATGCACGCGCCGCAATGGCTGCGGGACCGCGTCGAGCAACGTCTGGAACAGGTCACCGGCGGTCTGCAGATCAAGTTCGGGGATGTAAGTTTCATCATTCACGAGGGCTGGCGACCGCGTCTGAGGCTGCGGGATGTGACCCTGAGCGACAGTGAGGGGCACCAAATCGCGCAACTGTCCGACATGCGTGCGAGCCTCGCGATGCGCCCGTTGTTGCGCGGGGAAATTCGCCCCAAACGCATTATGATGAGTGGAGCGAATATCGTTCTGCAACGCGAAAAGAGCGGCCAATTGTCCTTGATCGTTGGTCAAAACAGCGCCCCCGTGGAACGAGCGCCCAGTATCAGGGAGCTGATCGAAGAAGCCGACACCCTGTTTCTGTCACCGACATTGTCCGCGCTGACCTCGTTCGAATTGGACGCGATTACGCTGCACTACAGCGATCTTCGCCAGAACAGATCGTGGACAATGGACGGCGGGCGCATCCAGATCACGCGCGGCGCCGATGAAATCCGCATCGCGACCGGCTTTTCGCTTTTGGGCGGGCGTGATTATGCAAGTACCGTCGAGCTCAACTATACTAGCAAGCTGGGTTCGCCCGAGGCAAGTTTCGGTGTCAGCGTCACCGATCTGCCGGCCGAAGACATTGCGGTGCAAAGCCCGGTCCTGGCCTGGCTGCAAGTATTGCGCGCGCCGCTGTCTGGCGCGTTGCGTGGCAGCGTCGGGGCAGACGGAACATTGGACCCGGTCTTTGCGACGTTGCAGATCGCCAAGGGCGTCCTGCAGCCCAATCCCGAAGTGCGTCCCATTCCATTCGACACCGCCCGGACATATTTCTCTTATGACCCCAAACGGCAGTTTCTGGATTTCAGCGAGATTTCCATTGTCTCGCCGTGGGGGTCTGCCATGATCGACGGCCGTGCGGATCTTGAGGGTGTGGAATCCGGCCAACTGAACAGCTTTACCGCACAGTTCCGGTCGTCGGGGATCAAGGTCAACCCGGCCGGAGTATATGCCGAAGCACTGGAATTGTCAGGCGCGGCGATCGATTTTCAATTGAAACTTGCGCCTTTCGAATTGCGGATCGGGCAACTGGTTGTCGAGGACAAGGACCGCCGTTTGCAAGCCTTCGGGAACCTGAAAGGATTGCCGAATGGATGGGGCGTGGATCTGGATGCGCAACTGGATCATCTGACGCCCGCACAATTGTTGCAATACTGGCCGGAAAAAGCCGCTATCAAGCCTCGCGAATGGGTGTCGGAAAACCTGTTGGATGGGCGGTTGGAAGATCTCGATCTTGCCGTCAGGCTAAAGCCCGGATCGCCCCCGGACCTTTATGCCGATTTCGACTACAAGGACGCCACGATCAAATTTGCCAAGACCCTTCCGCCTATCGTCGATGCCCAGGGGCAGGCCAGTTTGGTGGGGCGCAGGTTTACGGTTACCGCCCAGCGGGGGCGGGTGGTTCCGGATCAGGGCGGTGCGATCGATGCGGCAGGTACGTCCTTTATCATTCCGGACATCGGCATCAAGAAAGCTGCGCCGGGTATTGCTCGAATTCGCGCTCACGGCAGCGCCACGGCGGCGCTTTCATTGTTGGACCTCCCACCATTGGAAGTCATGACCAAAGCCGACCTGCCTGTGGATCTGGCGCAAGGTCTGGTGGATTTGGAGGGAACGCTGGCCCTGCCTTTGCGGGACGGCGTCGAGCTGGAGGATATGGAATTTCACTATACCGGTGATCTGGGTAATGTGAGCAGCGACAAGCTTGTTCCCGGTATCAAGGTGCGCGCTGACCGTCTCGACCTTGCTGGGGATCAGACGCAAGTCTCGATCTCGGGGGAGGGGTATTTCGGGTCGGTTCCGATGCGGGGTCGCTGGACACAGTCCATTGGCGGTTCCACGCCGGAACAAAGCCAGTTGGTGGGCCAGATCGAGTTGTCGCCACGGTTGATGGCCGAAATCAAGGCGGGGCTTCCGGACGGGATGTTAACTGGCAAAGGCAACGCGGAGGTGACCGTTGACCTGGGAGGTGGTGAAGCTCCGAGGCTGACGGCACAGTCTGATCTGGTCGGGGTAGGGCTTGCAATTCCGGAACTGGGCTGGCGCAAGGCTCCGGACACTTCCGGGGCGCTTTCCATGAAAGCTGTCTTGGGTGCGGGGATGAACGTGGACGAATTAAAAGTCGATGCGGCGGGGTTGCAGACGACCGGAACCATTTCGTTCACCAATCAGTCTCAGATGGATCGCGTGCGGCTTTCTTCCTTTGAAATAGACGACTGGTTGTCGATCCCTGTGGAGTTGGTGAGCCGAGGAAATCAGGCGCCCGACATTCGCATTCTTGGCGGTCGAATGGATATGAGAACCGCCACTTTCGGCTCTGGTGGTACTGGTGGAACGGCCGCTGTGGGCGGTAGTGGCCCGGATCTGGAAGTACGGCTCGACAGGTTGCAGATTACCGACACGATTGCCTTGACTGGGTTTCAGGGCGGCTTCAGCACGTCTGGAGGGCTTGGCGGAACTTTCACAGCGCAAGTCAATGGCGGAACATCGGTTTCGGGGCAATTGGTGCCCCGGGCAGATCGCAGCAGTATCATTCTGCAGTCGGCGGATGCCGGCGGGGTCATGCGGTCTTCGGAAATTCTGACGCAGGCGCATGGGGGCAACTTTCGCCTTACTCTCGAACCGGTTCAGGCCTCTGGACACTATGATGCCGTACTGAGAATTACAGATACCCGGGTCAAGGACGCCCCGGCTATGGCGGCTTTGCTTAATGCAATCAGCCTGGTTGGTCTCTTGGATGAAATGACGGGGCAGGGAATATATTTCACTGGCATCGACAGTCAGATGCGGATTTCACCGTCCGAGGTCACGGTGCTGAGAGGTAGTGCGGTTGGCCCGTCCATCGGGCTTTCATTTGACGGAAAGGTGGATACAGAGCGCCGCTGGCTGGATTTGCAGGGGGCAGTGACGCCGGTTTACCTGCTGAATGCGATCGGCAGTGTTCTGACCCGCAAGGGCGAGGGTGTGTTCGCATTCAACTATACACTGAGCGGCCCGCTATCCGATCCGAAAGTGGGCGTAAATCCCTTGTCCGGACTGGCTCCTGTCTTTTTGCGAAACCTTTTGCGCACACCGCCACCAGCCTTGCCGGATGACGCGAGTGAACTGCTGACCCCCGAGAACGAGGCGGCAGAGAAGCCAACGAAACGCTTGCAAGGCAGCGATCGATGAAGTGGGTGATGGTCGAATCCTTTTGGGCAAGATAAAGCGCGCGCATGAAACTGAGCGACTTTGATTTCCACCTGCCCGAAGACCTGATCGCCACCCGCCCGGCCAGCCCGCGTTCTTCTGCGCGTTTGCTGGTGGCAGAGGCCGATCGGATCACGGATTCCACAGCCATTCATCTGCCGGACTGGTTGCGACCGGGAGACCGGTTGGTGCTGAATGACACGCGGGTTATCCCGGCTCGGCTCAGCGGGCGTCGGCACAGGCAAAGCTCGCAAGGCCCGGTTTCGGCCGCGATAGAGGCGACGTTGCTTGACCCTCAGGCCGAGGGCACGTGGGCAGCGCTGATTAAGCCACTGAAGAAAGTGAAACTCGGTGAGGAGATAGTCTTTTCCGACAGGCTCAGCGCCATTCTGGAGCGAGTAGACGAGGGGCAGGCTTTTTTGCGCTTCAACCTCGCGGGAGAAAACTTTGACCGCGCGTTGGAAGAGGCGGGCGCAATGCCCTTGCCGCCCTATATCGCCGCGAAACGGCCCGCAGACGAGCAGGACAAGACGGACTACCAAACCATCTGGGCCCGGCATTCCGGAGCGGTGGCGGCCCCGACAGCCTCGCTGCATTTCGACGATGCGCTGATGCAGGCGCTAAGAGACAAGGGGATAGCGTTCACTCATGTCACTTTGCATGTGGGGGCCGGAACCTTTTTGCCGGTGAAAGTCGAGGATGTGACCACCCACAGGATGCACGCGGAATGGGGGCGGGTCAGTGCGCAGGCGGTCGACGAGATCCGGGCCACCAAGGCGGCGGGCGGTCGGGTCATTCCGGTTGGCACAACCGCGCTGCGACTCATCGAAAGTGCCGCGCGAAGCGGAGAAATCGAACCCTGGGAAGGTGAGACGGACATCTTCATCTACCCTGGATTCGAATTTCACGTCGCGGATGCCTTGATGACCAATTTTCACCTGCCCAAATCGACTTTGCTGATGTTGGTTTCAGCCCTGATGGGGCGTGATCGAATGCAGCGTGTTTACGCCCACGCAATCGAAACGAAATACCGGTTCTTTTCCTACGGGGATGCGTCGCTTTTGTTCCCCTGAATGGCGTGTTCCAAAGCGCAATTTCGGCAAATGTTGTCGAAAAGCGCCTACAAATGATATCTGCGTGGACACTAACGCGAAACGCGGCAGAAATAGACAGAGGCTCCGATGATTCAGGTACTTTCCAGCGCGTGGGCGCTTTTGCTGGGCATGGGCCTTTTGATGGTTGGCAATGGTCTGCAAGGTACATTGCTGGGCGTTCGGGGCGAGATCGAGGGGTTTACGACCCTTGAGATGTCCTTTGTCATGTCCGCCTATTTCCTGGGCTTTCTTGGTGGGTCGCGGCTCGCGCCCGAGATGATCCGTCGGGTTGGCCATGTACGTGTGTTTGCGGCGCTGGCCTCGTTCATTTCTGCCGTGATGATCATGTATCCCATGCTGGCCAACACGGTCGCATGGTCGCTTGGTCGCGTGATCATCGGGTTTTGCTTTTCCGGGGTCTATGTCACCGCTGAAAGCTGGCTGAACAACGCGGCAAGTAATGAAAACCGTGGGCAGGCACTGTCGCTGTACATGATCGTACAGATGGCCGGGATCATTACCGCCCAGGGCCTGCTTTTGCTTGGCGATCCTGCGGGGTATGAGACCTTTGTCATCGCGTCGATCCTGGTGTCGATTTCGTTCGGTCCGATTCTTCTGTCGATCTCGCCGACACCTGCGTTCGACACCACAAAGCCGATGACGCTGAAACAGTTGATGAACATCTCGCCGCTGGGGTGTGTAGGGATGTTCCTGCTAGGCGGTGTCTTTTCCGCACAGTTCGGCATGTCTGCGGTTTATGGCGCGCGGGCAGGCTTGAGCCTTGTGGAAATCTCGACCTTTGTTGCGGCTTTCTATGTAGGAGCAGTGGTATTGCAGTATCCGCTGGGGTGGTTCTCGGATCGCATGGATCGGCGCGTTCTGATCATGCTGGCCGCCGCCGTTGGCGGTGGAACCGCACTAATTGCGATGATTTTCGGCAACAGTTTCCATGTTCTTCTTACTGCGGCATTCGTGATCGGGGGCATGACCAACCCGCTGTATTCCCTGCTCATCGCTTATACGAACGACTATCTTGAGCACGAAGACATGGCCGCCGCCTCGGGTGGGCTGGTCTTTATCAACGGTCTCGGCGCAATTGCCGGCCCAGTGATCGTTGGGTGGATGATGGGGGACAGTGTCTTTGGTCCGTCCGGTTTTTTCCTGTTTTTCTCGGGACTTCTGTTCGTGATGACACTTTACGCTCTTTACCGGATGACGCAGCGTGCCTCGACCCCGATAGACGAGACAAGCGCGATGACCACGCTCTATCCGACAGCATCGCCCGTCGTGCTGGAGGTTGCACAAGAGGTTGCGATCGAAGCCGGGCAGGAAGAGCGCGACGCACAGGATGTAGCTTAGTGGTTGGAAATGTGTCGCGAATGTTGCAATATTTTATTGTAACAAGTTGGTAAAAGTCATTTTAATACAAGTAGTGCCCCTGGGGGGGAACATTAGTGGAGCAAGGGCAATGGTAAGTCCTGAAGAAGTATTGAGTTTTTGGTTAGATGAAGTTGGGCCCGAAGGGTGGTACAAGCAGGATGAAGCGCTGGACGCGCTTGTTCGCGACAAGTTTCTCGAAAGCTGGAATGGTGCATGTCAGGGCAAGTTTGCGCTGTGGCTGACCTATCCAAGCGGGACGTTGGCATACATCATCCTGATGGATCAATTTCCGAGGAACATGTTCCGGGGCGAGGGGCGCGCGTTCGCATCAGACCGCGCGGCTCTGTCCGCCGCGAAATGCGCGATCGACAGGGGCTGGGATCTGAGGATCGATGAGCCGGCACGGCAGTTTTTCTATATGCCGTTGATGCATTCGGAAAACCTGTGCGATCAGGAACGCTGCGTTCGTCTGCTGCATCAGCGTATGCCGCAATCAGGTGCCGGCAATCTGTTGCACGCACAAGCGCATCGCGAGATCATCCGCAAGTTCGGGCGTTTTCCGTATCGCAACGAAGCTCTCCATCGCGAGATGACACCGCAGGAAGCTGATTATGTCAGCAGTGGTGGATACGGTCAGACCGTGCGGGAACTGCAAGCCGCGATCTAAGACGCTGGGGTGCAACTTCTGATGTCGTTTATGCTGTTGGCTATGGCCGCAGCGGACGCGTCGATGGCGTGATCGATCAGTTTCTCTGGGGCATCCGCCAGATCCGCCAATTGAGACTGAGTTTTTTCAAGCCTCTGCTCAATCGCATTTGTTCGGGCCAGCACTCCCAGAATTCTCTGGGCCACGGCTGGCGAAATCTCCCCGTTATTCTCACCAAGCTCCTTCAGATCATTTCTAAGTCCCTTCAGCTCGCCCGTGATGTCTTGTGTCTGCGTGCGCAGCGGCTGTAGCAGCTCGAGCCTTTGGGCGAAATCTTCCTTGAAACCGTCGAGGGTCGACAGCAGTTTCCATCCCAGAAACAGGCACAACGCCAAAAGGATCAATGTCGCGTTGAGCATCGCGAGAAGCAAGTCTTTGAGTGTCCTGGCCATTACTGATCCCTCTGAACCCGGATGTGAAATTGTGCTATGCCAATCAGTGCGCCTTCTTTTCTAGCCAAACGGTGTGGTCGCGTATAGGCTGGAAACCGCTTGTCACATACTGTTTGACCTCGCGTCGCATTTGTCGCGGGGAAGTGTTGTTGATGTGCTTGGAAAATTAGTTTAATGGTAAACTAGTTTTGAAACGACCGGCGCCGAGAGGGAAACATGGCTGCACAATCCTTTGATCTGATCGTAATCGGCGCAGGCCCCGGCGGCTATGTCGCCGCCATTCGTGGAGCGCAGCTGGGCCTGAAAACCGCTGTTGTCGAACGTGAACATTTGGGCGGCATCTGTTTGAATTGGGGGTGCATTCCGACCAAAGCTCTGTTGCGCTCTTCGGAAGTGTTCCACTTGATGGAGCGGGCCAAGGATTTCGGGTTGAAGGCTGAAAATATCGGTTACGATCTGGATGCGGTGGTCAAACGTTCGCGCGGGGTGGCGGCGCAGTTGTCGGGTGGTATCGGCCACCTGTTGAGAAAAAACAAAGTCACCGTTGTAATGGGGGAGGCGACGATCCCCGCCAAGGGCAAGGTCAGCGTCAAGACCGACAAGGGCACCGAGGAACTGACCGCAAATAACATCATCCTTGCTACCGGTGCACGCGCCCGGGAATTGCCGGGACTGGAGGCAGATGGCGATCTGGTCTGGACCTACAAGCACGCGCTGCAGCCACCGCGCATGCCCAAGAAGCTTCTGGTCATCGGTTCGGGCGCGATCGGCATCGAATTCGCGAGCTTTTACAATACTCTGGGCGCAGATACGACCGTGGTCGAAGTTCTGGATCGTGTCTTGCCTGTCGAAGATGCCGAAATCAGCGCTTTTGCCAAGAAAGCCTTTACCAAACAGGGCATGACCATCATGGAAAAGGCGATGGTCAAGCAACTTGATCGCGGCAAGGGCAAGGTCACCGCCCATATCGAGGTCAAGGGCAAGATCGAAAAGCACGAGTTCGACACGGTGATTTCCGCCGTGGGTATTGTTGGCAACGTGGAAAGCCTCGGGCTCGAAGCCCTGGGGGTCAAGATCGATCGCACCCATGTGGTGACGGATGAATTCTGCCGTACCGGGGTCGAGGGGCTTTATGCCATCGGCGATATTGCGGGTGCGCCGTGGTTGGCGCACAAGGCAAGCCACGAGGGTGTCATGGTGGCGGACCTGATCGCGGGCAAGCACGCGCACCCGGTCAAACCTGAAAGCATTGCAGGCTGCACCTATTGCCACCCGCAGGTGGCATCAGTGGGGTATTCCGAAGCCAAGGCCAAGGAACTGGGGTATGAAGTCAAGGTGGGCCGTTTTCCCTTCATTGGTAACGGCAAGGCGATTGCGCTGGGAGAACCCGAAGGGCTGGTCAAAACCGTGTTCGACGCCAAGACCGGCGAATTGCTGGGTGCACACATGATCGGTGCCGAGGTCACTGAAATGATACAAGGTTATGTGGTGGGCCGCCAATTGGAGACCACGGAAGAAGATTTGATGAACACCGTCTTCCCGCATCCCACGCTCAGCGAAATGATGCATGAAAGCGTGCTGGACGCTTACGGGCGGGTGATCCACATGTGATCCCGAAAAACAATTGGCTTCTCAAAAGGTCGCGCCTCTGGCGCGGCTTTTTTTGTTGGGCTTTCTGGCGAAAGCCAGTGCCTCCGGCGGGGATATTTGAGGCCAGATGAACACGGGATCCGCGCCCCGAACCGGTCGGGGCGCTTCACCTGGCGCGGTCATCGGCGTCCCCGCCTGCACCGCGGGGTCACTCTGCCGAAAACGGGTTAAGGATCCGTTACTTCATCTGGCCTCAAATATCCCGGGGTCTGGGGCAGAGCCCCAGTTGGTCTATCCATGGTACTGTATGAATGTTCTTTGTATGTTCTTATTTTTTGGTTGGAGACTCAGGCTGTCTCAACTATCTATTAGGAATTGTTGCCGAGGTAGGTCATGGCGGAACTGAAGAATATCGAAGTGCGTGGCGCGCGTGAGCACAATCTCAAGGGAATCGACGTGGATATTCCGCGCGACCAGTTGGTAGTGATCACTGGGCTGTCGGGTTCGGGCAAGTCCTCGTTGGCCTTCGATACAATTTATGCCGAAGGGCAGCGGCGCTATGTCGAAAGCCTGTCGGCCTACGCGCGCCAGTTCCTCGATATGATGGAAAAGCCGGATGTGGATCACATCAGCGGCCTGTCCCCCGCGATTTCGATCGAACAGAAGACGACCTCGAAAAACCCGCGCTCGACCGTTGGCACGGTAACCGAGATCTACGATTATCTGCGCCTGCTGTTTGCCCGCGCAGGCACTCCCTTCAGCCCGGCCACCGGCCTGCCCATTGAGGCGCAGCAGGTGCAGGACATGGTTGACCGGATTATGGCGATGGAGGAGGGCACGCGCGGCTATTTGCTTGCGCCGATCGTGCGCGACCGGAAGGGCGAGTACAAAAAAGAGTTTCTGGAGCTGCGCAAGCAGGGGTTCCAGCGGGTCAAGGTCGATGGTCAGTTCTATGAACTGGATGAGCCTCCGGTGCTGGACAAGAAATTCCGCCACGATATCGATGTGGTGGTGGATCGTCTGGTGGTCCGTGAAGGGATGGAGACTCGTCTGGCCGACAGCCTGCGAACCGCGCTTGATCTGGCCGATGGCATCGCCATTCTGGAGACCGCACCGCGCGACGGTGATCCGGAGCGGATCACGTTTTCCGAGAATTTTGCCTGCCCTGTCAGTGGTTTCACCATCCCTGAGATCGAACCGCGCCTGTTTTCATTCAACGCGCCATTCGGGGCTTGCCCGGATTGCGACGGTCTGGGGGTCGAGCTGTTTTTTGACGAACGCCTCGTGGTGCCCGACCAGACGCTCAAGGTCTACGACGGGGCGCTGGCGCCTTGGCGAAAGGGCAAGTCGCCTTATTTCCTGCAGACAATCCAGGCCATTGCGCGCCACTACGAGTTTGACAAGAACACCCCTTGGAAGGATCTGCCCGAGAAGGTGCAGCAAGTGTTCCTGTATGGCTCTGGCGACGAAGAAATTCCCTTCCGCTACGACGAGGGTGGGCGGGTTTATCAAGTCACCCGCACCTTTGAGGGCGTAATCCCGAATATGGAGCGCCGCTATCGCGAGACGGATTCGAATTGGATTCGCGAGGAATTTGAGCGCTATCAAAACAACCGACCCTGCGGAACATGTCGTGGCCATCGCCTGCGCGAAGAAGCGCTGGCGGTGAAAATCGCGGGCCAGCATGTGGGTAACGTGGTGCAGATGTCGATCCGCGAAGCTTTGGCCTGGATCGAGGACGCGCCGAACCATCTGAGCATGCAGAAGAACGAAATCGCGCGCGCCATTCTCAAGGAAATCCGCGAACGATTGGGGTTCCTGAACAATGTGGGATTGGAATATCTTACGTTGTCGCGTTCAAGTGGGACCTTGTCGGGCGGCGAGAGCCAGCGCATCCGTCTGGCCAGCCAGATCGGTTCGGGTCTGACCGGGGTGCTTTATGTGCTGGATGAACCATCGATTGGTCTGCACCAGCGCGACAACGACCGGCTTCTGGGCACGCTCAAGAACCTGCGCGATCAGGGCAATACGGTGATTGTGGTCGAACATGACGAAGAAGCGATCCGCGAGGCGGACTACGTTTTCGACATCGGCCCAGGTGCTGGGGTGCATGGCGGGCAAGTGGTCAGCCATGGAACGCCCGAACACATCGCGGCGGACGCTGCTTCGATCACCGGCCAATACCTGTCCGGCATGCGCGAGATCGCGATTCCGGCGGATCGTCGCGTCGGCAACGGCAAGAAGGTCACTGTGGTAAAGGCCACCGGAAATAACCTCAAGGAGGTGACCGCCGTTTTCCCACTCGGCAAATTCGTCTGTGTGACCGGCGTTTCGGGTGGGGGCAAGTCAACGTTGACCATTGAAACGCTTTTCAAGACCGCCTCGATGAGGTTGAATGGCGCGCGGCAAACCCCAGCGCCATGCGAAACGATCAAGGGGCTTGAGTTTCTGGATAAAGTCATCGACATCGACCAGCGCCCCATCGGGCGCACACCGCGGTCGAACCCGGCGACATACACGGGGGCGTTCACCCCGATCCGCGATTGGTTTGCCGGTCTGCCCGAGGCCAAGGCGCGCGGCTACAAGCCCGGTCGGTTCAGCTTTAACGTCAAGGGCGGGCGGTGCGAGGCCTGTCAGGGTGACGGTGTCATCAAGATCGAAATGCACTTTCTGCCCGATGTCTATGTCACCTGCGAAACCTGCAAGGGCGCACGCTACAACCGCGAAACGCTTGAAATCAAGTTCAAGGGCAAATCCATCGCAGATGTGCTGGACATGACGGTCGAGGATGCGCAGGAGTTTTTCAAGGCGGTGCCGTCGATCCGCGAAAAGATGGATGCTTTGGCGCGGGTGGGGCTGGGCTATATCAAGGTCGGTCAGCAGGCCACAACGCTTTCCGGCGGTGAGGCGCAACGGGTGAAGCTGTCAAAGGAACTCAGCAAGCGTTCGACAGGTCGCACTCTTTATATTCTGGATGAACCCACCACAGGTCTGCATTTTGAAGACGTGCGCAAGCTGTTGGAAGTTTTGCATGAATTGGTCGAACAGGGCAATACTGTCGTGGTGATCGAGCACAATCTGGACGTGGTGAAAACCGCCGACCACATCATCGATATCGGCCCCGAAGGCGGTGATGGCGGTGGACGGATCGTTGCCGAAGGCACCCCAGAGGACGTGGCCGAATGCGAACGCAGCCATACCGGGCGGTATCTGAAGCCGATGTTGAATCCCGAACGGGTTGCGGCCGAGTAGGGCATCGACCAAATCATTTCCGGGCTGCAACGCGTGCCAGACTGTGGCACCCTCTTTGTAACAAGGGAGGAGAGAAGATGCGCAAGTTGCAGACCCAAGGGGTGCATCACATCACGTTAACCGGAGCGGACCGGCAAACCAGCCTTGATTTTTGGGAGGGCGTGCTGGGCATGCCCTTTGTGTTCGACCAGCCCAACCTTGATAATCCGGACGAAGGTCATCTGTATTTCGACCCCGGTGACGGGCGGCTGATCACGGTATTCACCAATGAAAATCGACAAGGCAGTCGCGAACGTACACCGACCGATCCGGGCTGCGTGCACCATCTGGCCTTCAATGTGTCTCAAGCGACGTTCTGGCAGGCCGTCGAGCGGCTTGAGGAACGGGGGATCGGCCATTCCGGCCCCAAGGATCGGGGGTTCATGGATTCGATCTATTTCAAGGACCCGCTGGGATTGCTGATCGAACTGGCAAGCTATCGGTTCGATCCGCCGACAGGCTGTACTCACGCAGATGTTCTGATCCGGGCACACCGGTTGCGGGTCGAAAGAGGCGACTACAACATCGACCGCATCCATTTGGCGGATGCAATCGGAGATTTGGTGCAAAGCAGGCAAGACAGCCTGTCACAGGACCGCTCGCCAAAGAACCCGTATCGCTGAAGTCAGTTCAGGATATCGGCAACCGCGCCGATCAGGTTCAACACCTTATGGGTATCACGGTCGACGCTGTAGACGTAGTCGCCAGCGCGGACATAGTAACCATCGCGCCTCAGACCATAGCGATAGGGATCGTCGATCCGGATGTAGTCGCGATAGATGTAGTCCCCGGTGTAGTAGCGATTCTTGACCTGACCGGGCGGAACACAAGGCACCGCCTTTTTGGCAAGGCCAGGTGGGCAATGACCGACAGAACCGTAGTACCGGCGATCATCGCGGCCATAATCTGGCGATACGCGCTCAATCTTCACACGGTTGTTGTTGTTGTTGTTTCCCTTGCCTTTTCCTTTGCCGTTCCCATTGCCAGCCATAGCAACTGCCGGGCTAAGGGCCAGCGCAAGAATCGCGGCGGTAAAGGCTAGCATTTTCATCGATCATGCTCCTATGCGGTAACGCTGAGGCTGTTGAACTAGCGTTACCTCATCAGATGGGGAATTGCGCCCGCTTTTCAAACCACTGGGCGAAAACCTGCCGTCAGTCACGACTCCGCTTTTCGAACCGGGGTAGCATGGCGCTGAAATCCATGCCCTTGCCATCTTCGTTTTCGACAAAAGCTTCATAAAGCGCGGTGGCGGCCTTGCCCATTGGAGTATCCGCATCGGCGCTTTCGGCGGCTTGCTGGCTGAGACGCAGGTCTTTGAGCATCAGTTCAGCTGCAAATCCCGGCTTGTAGTCATTGTCCGCAGGGCTTTGCGGACCGACGCCCGGAGCGGGACAATAGGCGTTCATGGTCCAGCTGTAGCCGGAAGAAGTTGAAACCACGTCGAACATCTTTTGCCGGTCCAGGCCCAGCTTGTCGGCCAGCGCAAAGGCTTCGCATGTGGCGATCATGGTGACGCCGAGGATCATGTTGTTACAGATCTTGGCCGCCTGTCCGGCTCCGGCTTCGCCACAATGTACGGCTTTTTGCCCCATGATCTCAAACAGCGGTGCGGCTTTGGCAAACGCTTCGGCCGAGCCTCCAGCCATGAATGTGAGCGTCCCGGCTGCCGCGCCGCCGATGCCGCCCGAAACAGGGGCGTCGACCGACAGCAACCCTGCCGCGTTTGCCTGTTCGGCCACCGCGCGGGCACTGTCCACGTCCACGGTGGAACAGTCGACCAGCGCCGCGCCCCTGGACATGGCGGGGATCACCTCACCAGCCACCGACCGCAGGATCTGACCGTTGGGGAGCATCGTGATGACCACTTCGGCATCCGTTGCAGCCATTGCCGCACTGTCGGCCATCCGGACACCGTCGATCGACACGTCGGCCATATCAAAGCCAACAACCTCGTGCCCGGCCTTGGCCAGATTGGCGGCCATCGGCGCGCCCATGTTGCCCAGACCAATGAACCCGATTTTCATCTTTCATTCCTCCTTGAATGTCAGTGCGTCTGCGCCAAGTGGTTGCAGCATTTTGGAAACGGCCACGGCGGGAACGTTCATGTCGGCATATTGCCACTTGGGATTGCGATCCTTGTCGATGATCTGTGCACGGATACCTTCAAGGAAATCGCCGTGTTCCACCGACCGATAGGTGAACCGGTATTCCATCTCCAACGCTTTGCGGATCGTCAGGGACGGGCCGCGAAGCCGATGGAGCATTTCAACCGTGCATGCCATGGAAATCGGACAGTTGCGTCCAAGCGCCTTGAGCGTGCCTTTGGCAAAATCGGTATCTTCGGTCCGCAGGGATGTCAGGATATCGCCCAATGACTCGCCGCCAAAGTGGCGGTCGATGTCCGTCTGAGCTGGGCGCAGGGTACCTTCGGGCGCGGGTTCTGAATGGGTTGCGACGTGTTCGGCATCGCCCGAGGCTTCGAGCATTTCGATCAGGCCGCCCCACTTTTCCTGCGGGATATAGTGGTCTGCGAAGCCCGCAAAAATGGCGTCGTCCGGCCCCATGCGCCCGGCGGTCAACCCCAGATATTCACCCACCCGGCCCGGCGCCAGTGAAAGCATCAGCGTCCCACCCACATCGGGGATCAGGCCAATGCCGCATTCCGGCATGGCGATTTTGGAGCTTTCGCCAACAACCCGGTGGGTGCCATGACACCCGATGCCGACACCGCCGCCCATGGTAAAGCCCTGCATGAAGCTCACGACCGGCTTGGGGTACTCGAAAATCATCGCGTTCATGCGGTATTCGTCACGCCAGAACGTGCGGCCATAGCCGAAATCGCCCTTGATCCCGGTTTCATAAAGCTCGGCAATATCACCACCGGCGCAAAAAGCCTTTTGGCCTTCGGCATCCAGGATCACCAGATCGACATCATCATCCTCGCGCCAATTGCGCAGGGCGGTATCGATTGCCATGCACATCTCATAACTCATCGCATTCAACGCATGCGGACGGGTCAGGGTGATCCGGCCGGCTCGTCCGGTCACTCGGATGTCGATGTCAGCCATGGAATCCCTCAGCGGTTGGCAAGCATGTGTCGGGCCACGATGACGCGCATGATCTCGTTCGTTCCCTCGAGGATCTGATGCACGCGCAGGTCACGGACAAGTTTTTCAATCCCGTAATCAGCAAGATAACCGTATCCGCCGTGCAACTGCAGGCATTGATCCACGACTTTCGATCCGGTCTCGGTTACAAACTTCTTGGCCATCGCACAGAATTTCGTGGCATCCGGCGTGCCCTGATCCAGTTTCCATGCGGCCTGGCGCAGAAAGGTGCGTGCCGCCTGCAGCTCGATCTCCATATCCGCCAGCCGGAATTGCAGCGCCTGGAACTGATCGATGGATTTGCCGAAAGCCTTGCGCTCGGACATGTACTGCAGCGTCATGTTGATCGCAGTCTGCGCGGCCCCAAGTGAGCAGGACGAGATGTTCAGGCGCCCGCCATCCAGGCCCATCATCGCGTATTTGAAACCATCGCCTTCGGTTCCCACCAGATTACCGGAGGGAATCTTGCAATCGTCAAACTGGACCTGCGCTGTCGGCTGGCTTTTCCAGCCCATCTTTTGTTCCAGCGCGCCAAAGCTGAGGCCGGGGGTGCCTTCCTCGACATAAACGGTTGAAATCCCCCTGGGACCGTCTTCACCGGTGCGCACCATGCAGACATAGGCGTCGGAGTATCCGCCACCCGAGATGAACGCCTTGGTGCCGTTGAGCGTGTAACCTTCGTTGGTGCGTTCGGCACGGGTCTTCAGGGCTGCCGCATCCGACCCCGAGCCGGGTTCGGTCAGGCAATAGCTGAGCACGGTGTTGAGGCTCAACACATCCGGCATGATGCGCGCCTTCAGCTCGTCGCTGGCGAAGCTGTCAAGCATCTTGGCGCACATATTGTGGATCGATAGAAAGGCCGCGACCGAGGGGCAGGCCATCGACAGGGCTTCGAAGACAAGCGTCGCGTCGAGCCGGCTCAGACCCGAGCCGCCACTTTCTTCCGAGACATAAAGGCCGCCAAACCCAAGTTCGCCAACCTGTGGCCACAGCTCTTTAGGGATCGTGCCCTCGGCCTCCCATTGACGGGCAAAGGGGGCGATGTTTTCCTGCCCAAAGGCGTGGGCCATGTCAAAAATGGCTGTCTGTTCCTCGGTCAGTGCGAAATCCATGGCCTGTCTCCCTTGCGCGCGATGAATTGAACGACTGTTTATTTCCGAATTCTTACAGAAGTTTTTCAACGACAGAAAGAGCCATTGCTGCTTGATGCGGCCTGACTTGGCTTGTCGACAGACTAGAGGTCCGCGTGGAATTCTTCGATCAGGTGTCTAACGACTGCCTGACCGCCATCTTCGTCTCTGGAAATGGCTTCAGCATGGACCCGGCGCTGGCGGGTCGCGGAGGTGCCGGAATTGGCAATCTGGCGCAGACGAGCAATCTCAGGCAGCGTTCCAAGAGCTTCGGCATCCTCGGCCAACATGCCTATCAATTCGTCCATCAACTCGATCATCGGCTTGATCGACCGGTCACCGAAGTCGATCAGGCCTTCGCCTACACCATAGCGTTGCGCGCGCCAGCGGTTCTCTCCGATCAGGAAACGATCATAGTGGCGCCACCGCAGGTTGCGGTCCTTGAGGCGGCACAGCATGCGCACAAGCGCCTGGTTCATTGCGGCCAGCGACAGCGTATGTTCCAATCTCGGCTGAACATCCATGATCCGGGTCTCAAGGGTCGGAAACCGATGCGATGGCCGCAAATCCCACCAGATTTTTGTCGTGTCCTCGATTACGCCGAGTTCAACCAGAATACCGGTGGTACGCTGGTATTCCGCCCAACTGCCAAAACTCGGCGGCAATCCGGTTCGCGGCAGGTTGTCAAAGACTGTCAGGCGATATGAGGACAGGCCTGTGTCCTCGCCATTCCAGAAGGGTGACGAGGTCGACAAGGCAAGAAGATGAGGCAGGAAATAGCACAACTGGGGCATCAGATCGGCGCGCAGGGATGCGTCTTCGATGCCGACATGAACGTGCATTCCGCAAATCAGCATGCGTCGGGCAACGCCGCCCAGGGCATGCTGCAATGCGTCATAGCGTTCCTTGCGGGTGTGATGCTGATCTTTCCAGTTGGCGAAGGGATGGCATGACACGGCGATCGGCGCCAGATTGTGCTCGGCGGCGCGTTGGGACACGCAGGACCGCAGACGCTTGAGGTCGTCGCGTGCGCCGGCAATCGTGGCGTGGGGGCGGGTGCCGACCTCGATCTGGCATTGCAGGAACTCCGGACTGACCTGACCTTCGAAATCACTCTGGCACGCTTCCATCAATGCCGCAGGTGCTTCGGAAAGTTGCAGGGAATCCTTGTCGACCAGCAGGTATTCTTCCTCGATACCCAGCGTAAACTCCTGCTGCATGTCGTGCCTCCCGTTCGAAATTTCGTCTAGTGAATACGGAAATCCCCTTTTTGCCAAGGGTTTGGGCGCAGGTTCTTGCGAAAGGCGCTGTGGGCCGGGTATTGAGGCGCGAAGCCGCAATCAAAAAGGACCGCTCAGGTGAAGCCCAGAAAGTTCCCCCGGATAAACGCGATGCTGGATTCATTCGGGGTAAAACTGATCGACAAGACCAGAGAATTGGACGAGCGCGCGAGGCTTGAAGCCTTTGAACGGGCAGGAGGCCTGGATCGCCCCGCATATACATTGTCGCCGGGGATGCAGGATTTCGATATCACCAGCCTGGTCGAAGACTATGAGGCCCACGGCAATGCACTTGCAGCGTTGAAGGACCCATCAAAAAACCAGACAGGATACCGCACTGAAAACGGCTATTTCGACAGTCCAGATGCGGACGCGCTTTACCTAATGGTCCGACGGTATCAGCCAAGGCGCGTGATCGAGGTTGGATGCGGCAATTCTACCAAGGTAACACGTCAGGCCAGCATCGACGGCGGGCTGGATACCCGGATTACCGCGATCGACCCGTATCCAAGGGCCGACATCGCGCATGTGGTGGATCGGTTTGAAAAGAAGCGCCTTGAAGACGTGGAGCCGGAGCTGTTTGCCGAGCTCGAAGCGGATGACATCCTGTTCATCGACTCCAGCCATGTCGTAAGGATGAGCAACGACGTGGCGCATCTGTTCTGCCGCATCATCCCGCAATTGAAGCCTGGTGTGGTCATCCACGTGCATGACGTGTTCTTACCCTATGAATACCCGAAACGGTTTTTTTATGATTGCCCGGGATGGGCCGAACAGTACGTGTTGCACGCCCTGCTTCAGTCCGGTGGATTCGAGATGCTTTGGCCCGGTTATTACTTGCAGCAAGCCCGCCCGGATGCACTAGAGGCATTGCCATTTCTCAAGGCTGGCAGGGCCCAAAGCCTCTGGGTTCAGAAAATTACCTAAATTAATTTTGATCCGATCTGAAAAAGGCTGCGTATCTCCTTTCATCACAAGCGGGAGAGGAGATTTCCGATATGTTTCGAAGAGGGTTTTTGGGAGCCGTAGCTGCGGCAAGCGTTGCATTCGCGGGCGCGGTGCCGTTGCAGGCCAAAGCAGAAATGGACATTGTCGACACAGCGGTCGAAGCAGGTTCTTTCAACACTCTGGTTGCGGCGGTTCAGGCTGCGGACCTTGTGGGAACGCTGAAAAGCAAAGGGCCATTCACGGTATTCGCCCCAACGGATGAAGCCTTCGCGGCACTTCCCGAGGGAACGGTGGAAAATCTGTTGAAGCCGGAAAACAAGGATCAACTGGTCGCCATCCTGACCTATCACGTCGTGCCGGCCGAGATCATGTCGGGTGATATTGCCGGTAAACGCGCGCAAGTTCTGACCGTGCAGGGCGACCGGCTGAGCGTAAACGCTCGCAATGGCGTAAAGGTAGACAAAGCCAAGGTTGTTCAGGCCGATATCGAAGCGTCGAACGGAGTGATTCACGTCATAGATACGGTCCTGCTGCCTGAGTGAGCACCCCTGTGTTCAGGGAGACTGCCCCGGCCCTTGGTGGCCGGGGCTTTTTGTTATTACACCAACCGGACCTGGGTGCCGACCTGCACCAGTTGATACAGTTCCTCGACGTGGCGGTTGTAAAGGCCAATGCAACCGGATGAACTTTGACGCCCGATCTTTCGGGTGTCGTGCGTGCCATGAACCAGATATGCGGGCCAGGTCAGATACATGGCGCGGGAGCCAAGCGGATTTCCTGGGTCGCCGCCATCGATACGAACAGGCAGGGTCGGGTCCCGTTCGCGCATCGACGCCGTCGGGGTCCAGCTTGGGTTCTCGGTTTTGCGCACAACTTCAGTATAGCCGCGCTTTGTCAGTTCTTCGCTCATCGGTACCGAGGACGGGTACAGGCGATACGTCTGCCCATCGCCACCCCAATAGTGCACCGCGCGGCTGGTGATGTCCGCCAGCAGGCAACCGACACCCAGTTGGTCAAAATGGTCCTGCCAGCTTTGTTGCGAGAAAGACGAGATATTGCGACGTACGGGCACCTGCGTCTCGATCGGAGGTTCCTCTGCCGGAAAAGCGCTCTGCGCGCGAACGAGGGCAGGGGTGGCCAAAGTAGTGGCGGCACCCAATAGAATGCTGCGGCGTGATATTTTGGGCTGGGACAAGATTGCCTCCGGAATGTCGCTGCTCGATATGTATTTGCGCGGGAAATTATGCGCTGCGCGTTCACTTTTAAAGATGGAATTTTCGAAATTTGCGTGAGCGTGATGCGAAATCAGGTTGTGTCCGGCAAAGAACTGCCTGAACAAAAGACCCCGACCGTTTGGCCGGGGTCGTCAAGACGGTTATTGCAGGTCGATCAATCCATGGCCTTGAAGTTGAACTCGCCGCCTTCCTTGATGCCGGACGGCCAGCGGGCGGTCACGGTCTTGGTGCGGGTGTAGAACTTGAAGCTGTCGGGGCCATGCTGGTTCAGGTCGCCGAACATGGATTTCTTCCAGCCGCCAAAGGTGTGATAGGCCAGCGGAACCGGGATCGGAACATTGATACCGACCATGCCGATGTTGATGCGGCTGGCGAAATCACGGGCGGTGTCGCCATCACGGGTATAAATCGCGGTGCCGTTTCCATATTCGTGGCTCATCGCCAAACCTATGGCTTCTTCGTAAGATCCGGCGCGCACAGTGGACAGGACCGGGCCGAAAATCTCGGTTTTGTAGATGTCCATGTCGGGGGTGACGCGGTCAAACAGGTGCGGGCCGACAAAGAAGCCGTCTTCGTAACCCTGCAATGAGAAGTTGCGGTTATCGACAACCAGCTCCGCACCCTGATCGACACCGGACTGGATCAAGCCCATGATCCGTTCTTTTGCCTCACGAGTCACGACGGGGCCCATGTCGACGTCGTCACCGGCAGTGTAAGGGCCAACTTTCAGCTTTTCGATGCGCGGAACCAGCTTTTCGATCAGACGATCGGCAGTTTCCTCGCCCACCGGCACGGCGACCGATACGGCCATGCAGCGTTCGCCTGCCGCGCCGAAGCCGGCGCCGACCAGAGCGTCTGCCGCCTGATCCATGTCGGCATCGGGCATCACGATCATGTGGTTTTTGGCGCCGCCGAAACACTGGGCCCGTTTGCCATTCGCGGTGGCGCGGGCATAGATGTACTGCGCGATCGGGGTGGAGCCCACGAAAGACACGCCTTGAATGATGTCGCTGTCGAGAAGGGTATCAACCGCTTCCTTGTCGCCGTTGACGACCTGGAAGACGCCTTCGGGCAGTCCGGCCTCGACGAACAGTTCCGCCAACATCAGCGGCACCGATGGGTCGCGTTCAGAGGGCTTCAGCACCACGGCGTTGCCGCAAGCCAGTGCAGGGCCCACGTGCCACAGCGGCATCATGGCGGGAAAGTTGAACGGCATGATCGAGGCCACCACGCCCAACGGCTGGCGCATCGAATACATGTCGATGCCGGGGCCGGCGCTGTCGGTGAATTCGCCTTTCAGCATCTGCGGCGCGCCGATGCAGTATTCGATCACCTCGAGACCGCGCTGCAGGTCACCTTTGGCGTCGGGCAGGGTCTTGCCATGCTCTCGGCTCAGCGCCTCGGCCAGCTTGTCCATGTCGCGGTTCATCAAACCGACCATGGCCATCATTACGCGAGCGCGGCGCTGGGGGTTGAAGGCGGCCCATTGTGGCTGTGCGGCAGCTGCCTGTTCGATGGCGGCCGTGGTTTCGGCTGCGCTGGCCATCGGGCACTGATATTGCACTTCGCCAGTTGCGGGGTTGAAGACATCGGCAGTACGGCCGGACGTGCCAGCGACGTGTTTGCCATTGATGAAGTGATAAAGTTCTTGCATGTGAAACTCCTCCGGTGACGTTGCGCGCACCATAGGCTTGCATAAATCAACTGAACAGAGGCAATATTCCAAAGCAGTTTTGCAAAATTGTAGGTACGGAATGGAGCCGAACTGGGATGACATGAAGGTGTTTCTTGCCGTAGCGCGGGAGGAAAGCCTGTCAGGTGCCGGAAAGCAGCTTAAACTGGACCCGGCAACTGTCGGTCGCAGGATATCGCGCCTTGAAACCGCTCTCGGTGCTCCGCTTTTCACGAAATCGCCACAGGGCTATGTGCTGACGCCCGCCGGGGAACGGTTGCTGAAACATGGTGAACAGGCCGAAGAGGCGATGCGTCTGGCAGCAGGGGCAATGGCTGGACCGGCTGAAAAACTGTCAGGCCAGATCCGCATCGGGGCACCGGACGGGAGCGCCAACTATCTGTTGCCACAAGTCTGCGCCAGGATCAGCGACGCGAATCCCGATCTCGACATCCAGATTCTTGCATTGCCTCGGATCATCAATCTGTCTCGCCGCGAGGCGGATATGGCGGTGACAGTGAGCGCGCCCACGGCGGGGCAATTGCTGGTGCAGAGGATCAGTGACTACAAACTGCACTTGGTTGCCACGCAAGATTACCTCGCCTCCCATCCCCGGATAAATTCGGTTGAGGACCTCAAGGGCCATCGCATGATCGGTTACATCCCCGATATGATCTTTGACCGGGAACTGGATTACCTGAACGACATTGGTATCGAGCGGGTTCCACTCGCGTCCAATTCGGTCTCTGTCCAATTGCGTCAGGTGACGCTGGGAACCGGGGTTTGCGTGGCCCATGATTTCACTTTGCCATTCCATCCGCAGCTCAGGAAAATCCTGACCGATCAGATCAGTCTGACCCGAGGGTTTCATCTGGTGCGGCACTTGGGCGACAAGCGCAACGAGCGTCTGAACCGGTTCGCCGAGGCGCTCAGCCGCGGCATACGCGACGAGGTAGCGCGGCTGGAGGCGGCAGCTTCATCTTGACAGGGCCATGCAATGCAGCAACGCTTTGTAATACGGCAATTATATTTCGGAGGTATTGCATATGCTCGTACAGGCCATTCTGAAATCCAAGGCGACCTCGGGCGTGGTCACCGTTGGATCCTCCGCGACTGTGTCGGAGGTTGCGAAAATCCTCGCGGAAAAGCGCATCGGGACGGTCGTGGTGTCGGATGATGACGGGCAGACAGCCGTCGGGATTCTATCCGAACGCGACATCGTACGAGAGCTTGCCGCAAGCGGGAGTGGATGCCTGACACAGGCCGTCAGCGAGTACATGACATCCGATCTTGTAACCTGCACCAGTCTGGCCAGCGTTCAGGATATTCTTTCACAGATGACTGAAAGGCGGTTCCGCCATATGCCTGTGGTCGAAGAAGGTAAGCTGATCGGCATCGTGACCCTGGGTGACGCGGTCAAGGCGCAACTTGCTGAACTGGCAATGGAAAAGGATGCCCTGGAAGGCATGATCATGGGTCACTGATTCACTGCGGGTTGAAGCATGGGTGCGCCGTGGGCGGCGTGCCCTCTTGCACCTGCAGCGAAGTTGTGTTTGCTTCCGCAGAAACAATCTTGCGCAGGAGAGCGACATGCGGGTTGGATTGTATCCCGGTACCTTCGATCCGATTACCTTGGGTCATATAGACATTATCCGCCGTGCCGCAGCATTGGTGGACAAACTGGTGATCGGCGTTGCGATCAACCGGGACAAGGGTCCGTTGTTCAATCTGAAAGAGCGTGTGGCGATGATCGAGGCCGAATGCGCGCAGTTGAGTGAACAAACCGGAACTGAGATCGTTGCGCACCCGTTTGAGAACCTTCTGATCGATTGCGCAAATGACGTAGGCGCGCAAATCATCATTCGTGGTCTGCGCGCGGTCGCGGATTTCGAGTACGAATTCCAGATGGTCGGCATGAACCGGGCATTGGACAGTTCCGTCGAAACCGTATTCCTGATGGCCGAGGCGCGGCACCAGGCCATCGCCTCGAAACTGGTCAAGGAAATTGCCCGCTTAGGCGGGGACGTGTCGAAGTTCGTCACGCCCCGAGTTCGCGACGCCTTGGTGGACCGGCTTCACTGAAGATCGCGAACCAATCGCTCCCATCACCGCAGCCGTATCCAGCATCCGGTTTGAAAAGCCCCATTCGTTGTCATACCAGGCCAGAACCCGAACCAGAGTGCCATCGGTAACGGTGGTTTCGGACAGGGACACTGTGGAACTATGCGGATCGTGGTTGAAGTCGACCGAAACGAGGGGACGGTCCTCCGCCGCAAGAACCTGCGGTATTCTGGCAGCAGCCTCGCACAGCATCCGGTTGACTTCCTCAACCGTGGTGGGGCGCGACACCTCGACAACCAGATCGACAACCGAGACATTCGGGGTAGGCACCCGGATTGCCTGCCCGCTGAGCTTTCCGGCTAATTGCGGCAGGACAAGACCGACCGCCGCAGCGGCGCCAGTTGTGCTGGGAATCATCGACAAGGCTGCAGCGCGCGAGCGATAGGGGTCCTTGGTCGCCGTATCGTGGACGGGTTGGCTGACGGTATAGGCATGCACCGTCGTCATCGAGCCGTGCTTGATACCAACACCTGCATCCAACGCGGCAGCGACAGGAGCCAGGCAGTTCGTCGTGCAGGAGGCGTTTGACACGATCCGATGCTCATCGGTGAGTTCATGATCGTTGACGCCAAAAACAACGGTTTTGACCGGAGTATCACCTCGGGCCGGTGCGGAAATCAGAACTTTGCCTGCGCCGTTCTTCAGGTGGCGCGCGGCGCCTTCGTGGGTTCGGAATACTCCGGTACAGTCCAGAACAACGTCCACGTCAGACCAATTCAGATCTTCAGGAGCTTGAATGCCGGTCAACCGGATCGGCCCGGCCCCAACATCCAGATGCGTGTCGGTCAGTTTCACGGGCTTCGAATATCGGCCATGGACGCTGTCGAATTCAAAGAGATGCGCATTGATCTGTGGCGAAGACAAGTCGTTGATCGCGACGATTTGCACGTCCTTGCGCCCGCTTTCCATGGACGCACGAAGTATCCCCCGACCGATGCGGCCAAATCCATTTATGGCAAGGTTGATTGTCATATTCGCGCCGAAAGTTCGCTTCCTCAAGAAAAGTTAGCGCTAACATCACGAATTGACGCCAAATGTCAAGACTTGGCGCTCGTTATCGCCAAAAGGCGAGCCAATCCAGAAAATCGTAAAGTTTCTTGCCAAGGAAAAGCAGGTGCTCGGTGCCGAACAGGCTGTAATCAAGCATGACGGCTCCCAGCAGCAGAACCAAAAACCAGACGGCGATTCTGTTGGTCATGTGGGCCCCGGTGCAATTGAAAACGCCCGCCCAGATAACCTGAGCGGGCGTTTCATCTCAAGGTGTTAAGTCAAATTCAGTCGAGTTTTCCCATGGCTACGGCAACGTCCGCCATTCGAACCGAGAAACCCCACTCGTTGTCGTACCAGGCCAGCACGCGCACCATGCGGTCATCGACTACGCGGGTCTGATCGGGCGCAAAGATCGAGCTTTCTTCGGTGTGGTTGAAGTCTGTCGACACCAGCGGCGCGGGTTCATACCCCAACACGCCCTTCATCGGGCCACCGGCGGCCGCCTTGACCAATGCGTTGATTTCTTCAGCGGTCACGTCGCGGCCTGCGCGGAAAGTCAGGTCCACGGCCGACACGTTCGGGGTGGGCACCCGGATGGCCGAGCCGTCCAGACGTCCCTTGAGACGCGGCAGGACCTCACCCAAAGCCTTGGCGGCGCCGGTCGTGGTCGGGATCATCGACATGGCTGCAGCGCGGGCGCGATACAGATCCTTGTGGCGGCGGTCCAGCGTCGGCTGATCGCCGGTATAGGCGTGGATGGTGGTCATGATTCCATGCTCGATACCGACGCCTTCGTCCAGAACCTTGGCCAGAGGTGCCAGGCAATTGGTCGTGCAGGAGCCATTCGAGATCATCTTGTCGCCGGCTTCCAGCTGGTCGTCATTGACGCCAAAGACGATGGTCTTGTCGACGTTCTTGCCGGGCGCGGATAGCAGCACCTTTTTGGCGCCACGTTCCAGATGCGCCTTGGCCTTTTCGCCGTCGTTGAACTTGCCGGTGCATTCCAGAACCACGTCGCAGCCCGACCAGTCCAGCTCGTTCATGTCGTAGGTCGAGAACATCTGCATATCGCCACGACCCAGGTTCATGGTGCCGTTGCCGATGGTCACATCGCCGGGAAAGCGGCCATGCACGCTGTCATACTTGATCAGGTGGGCGGCGGTTTCCAGTGGGCCGGTCGCGTTGACCTTGATCACCTCGATATCATCGCGGCCCGAAGCGGCGATGTGGGACAGGGTGCAGCGACCGATGCGGCCAAAACCGTTGATGCCAACCTTGATGGTCATATTGCGACTCCGAATGACGTGAAACTTGCAGGCCATATAGACGCGCCAGACCTGTACAGAAAGATCAAAAGCGGCGTAAATTGAATATGTTAGCGCAAAACTTGAGCGGTTGCGCTAACGCTTGCGCTAAGCCTTGGATCAGGTAGGGTTCCAAAGCGGCAGGATGAGCGAAAGGACGCGGGAATGAGTGGTCTTCTGGCTTTGCTGGATGATGTGGCGGGAATTGCCAAGGTCGCGGCGGCATCAGTCGATGACGTGGCGGCAGCTGCGGGGAAGGCTGGCGCCAAAACCGCAGGCGTGATCATCGACGATGCGGCGGTGACGCCGAAATACGTGCAGGGTTTCGCTCCGGCGCGGGAACTGCCGATCATCTGGAAAATTGCGCGTGGCTCGCTGTTCAACAAGCTGATCCTGCTTTTGCCGGTGGCGATGTTGCTGGCGAATTTCGCGCCCTGGTTGATCACACCGCTTCTGATGATTGGCGGCGCCTATTTGTGTTTCGAAGGCGCGGAAAAGATCTTTCACGTGCTTTTCCCGCATGGCAGTCATGCCATCGACGAGGACATGAGCATCAAGGATCCCGGCCACCTGGAAGCGCAGAAGGTCAAGGGGGCGATCAAGACAGATTTCATCCTGTCGGCGGAAATCATGACGATTGCTCTGGCGGCCATCGAGGTGCCCAATGGCTGGATGCAGGCGGCAACGCTGGCCGTGGTCGGTGTTGGCGTGACTGTCGCGGTCTATGGCTCGGTCGGGCTGATTGTGAAAATGGACGACGTGGGCCTTTTCCTGGCGCAAAACGCGCCGACGCCTGTGGGCCGTGGCCTGGGGCGCGGGCTGGTCAAGTTCATGCCGGTGCTGATGAAGATCCTGTCGGTGGTCGGCACCGCGGCGATGCTGTGGGTCGGCGGCTCCATCATCATCCACGGGCTGGAGGTGCTGGGCTTTGGCTGGCTGGGCCATCTGATCCACGACTGGGCCTATGCCGTCGGTCATTCCGTGCCCGCCGGCTGGGCCAGCTTTGCTGAGTGGACAGCCAAGGCGGCGATGGACGGGGTGTTCGGGGTGGCGCTGGGGCTGCTGTTGATCCCGCTGGCAACCAAGGTTGTGGGGCCAGTATTTTTTAAGACTTGAAGTATAATAAGCCAAGGACCATACGTTCAAAACGAAACCCTGCCTCTGTGGTTAGGCAATTAAACAACCTTTTGTTTCTAGGAGTAAAACTGTTGAATCGCATATCGAAGCGAGCCATCGCCGTACTGGCTGTTTCCGTCTCTCTTCTTTCGGCTTGTTCTGCTTCACACCAGACAACGAGAACGCCCGCGCCAACCTACTCAGACCCTAGCCTTGTTAGCTCGTATGTAGTTATTAAAATGCCGACCGAACAGCAGAAGTTGCGCTACATAAGCGCCTCGGTTTCTAAAATACCAAACGACGGTCCTCACGCGGGTTATCCAGTAAGTGTTAGACTCATAGTTTCGGAAGGAACCTCCTACTCTAAGTCCAACATCTTTTTGTCACCGCTGAATCGTGAGACCGCCGAAAGATTTGCTGCGGCTTACGGCACCGATGAGAACGCGAGTAACGCCTTCAAGATGGGACAGGACATTGCGCTTCAAACGGTGTGTCAGGGGCGGAAGGTGACAAGGAATTCGATTGGACGACAATACTCAGTTCCGCCCGGCACTGTTCCCGTTCTTGGCCAACCGGTACCGACCGGGGCCATCGGAAAATCCATTCCCGCAGCCGAGTATTCGAGATTTGGATGGAGCGTAAACCTCTGGTGCCGCTGACGAAAACCCTTATCCTTGTAGTCCTTTCTGGTTCGATCTGTGGTTGTTCAAGTGGTTTGACCCCTAGTGAGTTTCAAGAAAAGCTTAAGATAGATCAGGCCAGATGGTCTGCTGAGATTGAAAGGTATCCCTCTGCAACCTTTTCAGTTGCAGGAATGCGTGAACGATATTCAGGTGCGACATATCTGGACTACAATGTCCAGCACGGAACTCAGGTTGAATATCTCGACCCAGAAGGTCGAGCCTTTTTGTGGTATCCAGGAAATACGGATGTGGTAGTGGGGGAATGGACTGTTAAAGCACCTGTTCGTGGATCGAAATATGCGCAGCTCTGTTGGAAGTACGGACCCCAGACAATTAATCCGGTAACTGGGGAGAGGGGTGGAGAGTATAATTGCATCAAAGCAAATCAACACATCTTGGCTGAAGAGGAATACACTCGTGGCGATCCCTTTGGATTGGGAATGAGCGGAATTCCTTTTCCGCTAAAAAAGAACAGGCAATACTCGATGAAAGAGCTGGTCAGGCGCAGTGGCGTGTCTGTGGTTTTGCTGCAGTAGGTACATCGGTCAGATTCGAATTCCGATGACTTTGAGTGAATAGTCGAAAGTAAGAGGGAGCCCGAGGGCTCCCGTTTTTTTATTGGATCGCGGTTTGGGCTAAGTTAGCATCTCTTTCACCTTGGCAACAGTTGCGTCTGCCGTGATGCCAAAGTGTTTGTACAACTCATCCGCCGGGGCCGACGCGCCAAAGCTCGACATGCCGATAAAGGCGGCCTTGGCCTCGCGGCCACGTTCGCCCAGCAGCCAGCGATCCCAGCCGCCCGCCCGCACGGCAGCCTCGATGCCGACGCGAACCGGGCCTGCGGGAAGAACCTTTTTGCGATAGGCTTCGTCCTGTTCGGCAAAAAGTTCCATGCAAGGCATCGATACGACGCGGGTTCCGATCCCTTCGGCCTCCAGCTTTGCCTTGGCGTCCATCGCAATGGCCACCTCGGACCCGGTGGCGATCAGGATGGCCTGACGCTTGCCTTCTGCCTCGGCCAGAACATACGCGCCTTGCGAGGTCAGGTTGCGGGTCTTGTGATCGGTGCGCACGGTCGGAACGCCCTGACGGGTCAGCGACAGCACTGATGGGCTATTCTTGAACGTCAGCGCCATTTCCCAGCTTTCAGCGGTCTCCACCGTGTCGGCGGGGCGGAAGACATAGGTGTTGGGCGTCGCGCGAGAAATTGCCAGATGCTCGACCGGCTGATGGGTGGGGCCGTCTTCGCCCAATCCGATTGAGTCATGGGTCATGACGAATACCGTCGGAATTTTCATAAGCGCGGCCAAACGCATCGCCGGGCGGGCATAGTCGGTAAAGCACATGAAGGTTCCGCCATAGGGGCGGATACCGCCATGCAGCGCCATGCCGTTCATCGCTGCCGCCATGCCGTGCTCGCGAATGCCCCAATAGATGTACCGGCCCTTGCGGTTTTCCGGATCGAACACGCCCAGATCGCCGGTCTTGGTGTTGTTCGAGCCGGTCAGATCGGCCGAGCCGCCCACCGTTTCGGTCATCACCGGGTTGACCACGCTCAGCACCTTTTCCGATGCAGCGCGGGTTGCCAGTTTGGGCTGGTCTTCCGAGACCTGCTTTTTCAGCGCCCGGATGACGCTGCCCAGCTTTTTGGGTGCTTCAAAGGCATAGGCGCGGTTGAACTCGGCCTGCTTGCGGTCCGAAAGGGCGGCAAAGCGCTCCTCCCAGGCTGCCCGTTCGGTCGCGCCACGTGCCCCGATAGCTTCCCACGCCGCCTTGACGTCGGCAGGAACCTCGAAGGCGCCCAACGGTGCGCCATAGGCTGCTTTCGCGGCTTTCAGCTGCTCGGCATCCGTCAGCGCGCCATGGCCTTTCGAAGTGTCCTGCGCCGCGTGACCAAGCGCGATATGGGTTTTGCAGGCGATCATCGACGGTTTCTTCGATTTCTTGGCCTGCTCGATGGCGGCGTCAATGGCTTTGGGGTCATGACCGTCGATTTCGATAACATGCCAGCCCGAGGCGGTGAAACGGCGCACCTGATCGGTGCGGTCCGACAATTCGACGGTGCCATCGATGGTGATGTTGTTGTTGTCCCAGAACACGATCAGCTTGCTCAGTTCGTGACGCCCCGCCAAACCTATCGCTTCCTGGCTGACGCCTTCCATCAGACAGCCGTCGCCTGCAATCACGTACGTATAGTGATCGACAACTTTCCCGCCGTAGTGCGCACGCTGAATTTCCTCGGCCATGGCAAAGCCCACGGCATTGGAAATGCCCTGGCCCAGCGGGCCGGTGGTGGTTTCGATGCCGCTTGCCAGGAAATTCTCCGGATGGCCCGCGGTTTTGGCGCCCAACTGGCGGAAGTTCTTGATCTCGTCCAGCGTGATTTCAGCGCTGCCGGTCAGATAGAGCAGCGAATAGATCAGCATCGAACCGTGGCCAGCAGACAGGATGAACCGGTCACGATCCGGCCATGTCGGATTTGCGGCATCGAACTTCAGATGCTTTTCGAACAAAACCGTCGCCACATCGGCCATGCCCATCGGCATGCCGGAATGGCCGGAATTGGCAGTGGCCACAGCGTCGAGGGTCAGAGAGCGGATGGCCGAGGCCTTGGCCCAGTGTTCGGGGTTGGCATTGCGCAGCGCAGTCAGGTCCACGGGACTTGTTCCTTTGAATTACGGGCGAATTGCGCGCTCAATAGCATCCAACCCTCAAAGTGCAAGCAGAACCCGGCACGAAACGGGGCGGGGACCTCAACTGTGGCCTGCAAGTCGTTGAAAGCAAAAGGGGGGTATTTTCCGCCCCGTTTCGTTAGACTAGTGCTATCGCCAGCCCCCTCCGATTCGTGGCGGCAGGCAAAACAATGAACCTTGGATCAAAGGTGAAACAGGCATGAGCCAGATCGAACAATTGCACCACCGCATCCTGTCCGCAATGGAGCGGATCAGTGCCGGTGTCGACGCACTGGAAGGAAAGGCCTCGACTGACGGCGGTCAGGAACCAGGGCTGAGCGAAGCCTTGCAGGAAGAACGGCTGGCAAACGCGCAACTTGAAGAGCGTCTCAATACGCTGAGAGATCGCCATTCTGCCGAGATTGCGGCGCTGCGAGATGAGTTGAGCGGCGGCGAAATGGCCGATGCGTTGCGGTCTGAACTGGCCGAGGCCAAAGCCGCCCTGGACGCGGTAGAGGAAGTGGGTCCACTCAAGGCCGAGATTGCGGCGCTCAAGGCAGAACTGGCCAATTCCGAGCGTGTGGCGGAGTTGAGTGCGGAACTGGAAATGCTTCGTGCTGAACGGGTCAGCCACGCAGAGGCGATGGTCCGGCTGGACGGCGATCTTCGACGTCTGCGAAAATCCAATGACGAGTTGCGCGATATGATCGCCAAGCTCAAGGCGGCGGCCGAAGCCGGATTGACCGATCATGAACTGCTCAACGAAGCGGCCGAACAGGAACTGGAAGCCCTGCGTGCGGTGCGGGCAACCGATGCCGCCGAAGCGCGCGCGGTGTTGGCCCGGCTTGAACCGCTTTTGGCCAATGCCAACCTGGCAGAAGGAGAGGTGGAGTAATGCCGGACGTGACCATTCATATCGGCGGGCGCGGTTTCGACGTGTCCTGTCAGGAGGGTGAGGAATCCTATCTGCACGCAGCCGCCAAGATGCTCGATGACGAGGCGCAGGTTCTGTCCGACCAGATCGGGCGGATGCCCGAAGCCCGCATGCTGCTGATGGCCGGGCTGATGCTTGCAGACAAGGCCGCGGCAGCCGAGGACCGGATCAAGGCGGTTGAGGCGAAACTTGCCGAACGCGAGGCGCAGTTGGTGGCGTTACGCAACGCACCAATGCCGGAACCCGAAAGGATCGAGGTTGCGGTCATCCCGCCTTCGGTGACGGACACGCTGGCCGAAATGGCGGCGCGGGCCGAGTCTCTTGCCGCGGCTATTGAAGAGAAGGCAGGCAAATGAGGGGTGCGCGTTTTTTTGCCTGCGGCGTGGCACTGTCAGTTCTTGCCACGAGTGCCGTGGCTGAAATCGACATTCTTTCTGTCAGCTTCACTTGTGAAGGCGGTACTCAGATCCCGGTGTCCTATTTCAATGCAACAGACGGAACGTCGGCGGCGGCCATGGTTGTTGACGGGGTGCTCGTATCGATGCGGCAAGCCCCCAGCGGTTCGGGCATCCGCTATGAATCGGTTGATGCGGTTGGCACCTATGTCCTGCGCTCGAAAGGCTGGGATGCGACGATCACTCATCAGGCGACGGGATCAACAGCCCCTGAACGGATCTTGTACAGGAACTGTTCCAGTCGCTAGAGCATGACAGGCAAGCGGTGACGCCGGCCTATTGGAATGCCAGAGCGCGCAGCCCGATGACCACCCGCTCTGACCGTCAGATCAAGCGTTGGCTTCGCGGATCTTGTCGGCGGCTTCCTTGTTATAGCTCACGCCGTTCTCGTCGAACATCGAGTCCAGTTCGCCCGACAGGGTCATCTCGGTGATGATGTCGCAGCCACCGACAAACTCGCCCTTGACGTAAAGCTGCGGAATGGTCGGCCAGTCGGAATAGTCCTTGATGCCTTGGCGGATTTCGTCATCCGCCAGAACGTTGACGTCGGTATAATCAACACCCATGTAGTTCAGCACACCGGCGACGCGGCTGGAAAAGCCGCATTGAGGCATCTCCTTGGTGCCTTTCATGTAGAGCACGACATCATTGGCTTTGACGGTTTCGTCGATCCGGGTTTTTGCATCGCTCATCTTGCGTGTCCTTGTATCTGCCCAACGGGCGGTTCATTTCGTCATCCGGCGGCTAAGCCACCAGTTTCCTTTTTCCAACCTTTGGTTCTCGTCATGCACCTTTGACACCCCATCGGCCTCCCACGGGCGGCGTTTGAGGGTTTCGGGGTCAGGGCGCATATCCGACAACCGGCGTCTGATGTTGCGTTTGAGATAAGCCTCAATCACAGCGGCGGCAACCACCAAGGCGACAATTCCGCAACCGATCCATATCAGCCAAGACGTCATGTATCGATACTCATCCCTTGCGTCGTTCGTAAGCGCGGCGTCTCATTTTTCGTGTAACGCGCCAATATCTAGGCCCGTGTTTCAGTAGCTTTGGCAGGTCGCAGAAGAGTATTGCGACGAAATTGACAATATCCAAAATCAGATAAACGAGCCGTAGTAACGCCCATCCGATTGGTTCATCCACTACTCCGGCGCTTTTGTCGTCAATGCCAGTGCGTGCAACTCTCCGTCCGGGCCGTCCATCTTGCCTTTTAGGGCCGCATAGACCGCACGCTGTTGCTGAACCCGGTTCTTGCCGCGAAAGCTTTCATCCACCACCATGGCGGACATGTGAACGCCATCATTGCCACCGACCTGAATGTCCGCATCCGGAAAGGCTTGGCGCAGCAGCTTTTCGATTTCGTAAGCGCTCATCGGCATGTAGGTAACTCCAATAGGTCTTTCCCAAGATGTAGAGCGATGCGCAGAGGGGCGCAAGTGCGTCACGGCTGCGCGCAGATGCAAAGCCTGCGCCATTGTCAGAGCACAGGATTTGCCGCTATTTCAGACAGAAAGTACAGCCGGACGATCAGGCCACGGCGGCGGCAAAGCTGGAGCGGAATATCTCGCTCAACTCCGCCAGCGAGGCTTCGGAACTACCGATGCGTACACTGTCGCCGGTGAAGCGGCCGACGGATACCAGCGGCACGCCCGCCTGACCAGCGGCGATCATCAGCGCTTCGGCCTGATCGAAGTTGCAGGCAACCAGATAGCGGGCCTGATCTTCGCCGAACAGGAATTCGGTCGGTGCGTCATCCAGATGAACGCCCACGCCCGCCGCTTCGGCCAACTCGAACGCCGCCAGTGCAAGGCCGCCGTCGCCGAGGTCGGTGCAGGCTTTGATCATGCCGCGATTGGCTCGGATGAAATCGCCATTGCGCTTTTCGGCCTCAAGATCGACATGCGGCGCGTCGCCGTCTTCGCGGTGGAACACTTCGGCCAAAAGCGCAGACTGGCCAAGGTGGCCTGCGGTCTCACCGATCACCAGCGCCACATGACCCTCGCGTACTTCGTTGCCGATGATCTCGTCGGTCGAGGTCAGCAAGCCAACTGCGCCGATTGTCGGGGTTGGCAAGATCGCCTGACCATCTGTCTCATTATACAAGGACACGTTGCCCGATACGATCGGCATGTCCAGTGCGGCCACGGCCGCGCCGATACCTTTGATTGCACCAACGAACTGCCCCATGATTTCCGGCTTTTCCGGATTGCCGAAATTCAGGTTGTCAGTGGACGCCAGTGGTTTCGCGCCAACGGCCGTCAGATTGCGATAGGCCTCGGCCACTGCCTGTTTGCCGCCTTCTTCGGGGTTGGCACGCACATATCGGGGGGTCACATCGCTGGTAAAGGCCAACACCTTGCCGGTGCCGTGCACCCGGATCATGCCTGCGCCCAGACCGGGCGTGCGGCTGCTGTCGGCCATGACCATGGTGTCATATTGCTCATAGACCCACTGCTTCGCCGCATAGTTGGGCGAAGAGAGCAGGGCGCGCAGGCCGTCCACCGGATCGATCTGCGGTACATCGGCCACAGGTTCCGCCGCAGGTGTGGGCACCCAGGGGCGGTCATATTCCGGCGCGGTGGATGACAGCTTTGACAAAACGAGATCGGCCTTGATCTCGCCATTGTGCTCGATCAGGAAGCGGTCTTCGGCAATCGTTTCCCCGACAATAGCGAAATCCAGATCCCATTTCTCGAAAACTGCACGGGCCTCGGCCTCTTTCTCGGGCTTCAGGACCATCAGCATGCGTTCCTGAGATTCGCTGAGCATCATCTCATACGCGGTCATGTTCTCTTCGCGTTGCGGTACTGCATCGAGGTCCAACTTGATGCCCAGACCGCCCTTGTCGCCCATTTCCACCGCCGAACAGGTCAGGCCCGCCGCGCCCATGTCCTGAATCGAAATGACGGCGCCGGTCTGCATCAATTCCAGACAGGCCTCCATCAGGCGTTTTTCGGTAAAGGGGTCGCCGACCTGAACGGTGGGACGCTTCTCCTCGATCGTGTCGTCGAATTCGGCGCTGGCCATGGTGGCGCCGCCGACACCATCGCGACCGGTCT
>NZ_JBXWSF010000005.1:0-86035 GCF_059613285.1 Ruegeria sp. BHSB058
AAATCCAGCGCCGCCGCGAGATCGCGCACCTGTTCCGGTGACAGGGTGATCTTTTGCATCTGCTCGGTACGCGGGTCGAATTGTTCCAGCGTCACGCATTCCGCGAAATTGTTGATGACCACGTCCTCCTGCAAGGGGGCGGGGCCTTCGTCGACCAGGGTAATGACGGTTGAGTCGAATTCATGCTCGATACTAAACATGCCTGCAGACTGCCGATGGTGCGCAGGTTATGCAACCCGCCGATGCCGAATATCCGGTCTGGAACACGGTTGGGACGCAGGATAATGTGCCGTTCCGATGCATTGACTCGAAAGGCTTGCTCATGCGGCAGTTCGCCCTGCTTATGGTTTTTGTTCTCGCTGGTTGCGATGTGCCGCAGCCGGTTGCCGTGCCGCCACAACAACCCAGCCGGGTGACGCTGAACGCGCAGGCCGCACCGCGGGATTTTTACGCGGTCAGACAGGCAGTAGGAACCCAGGCGCGCGCCGAATGCCTGCGGCGGACCAGCGGCGCGAATTGCGATTTTCAGATCGGGATTGATCCCAACACGCGCGCTCAGGCCAACGCGTATCAAACTCTTGATAAGCAAGGCAGACCTGTGATCATTTTCACGCAGGCCCTGATCAACTCGGCGCGCAATGGCGATGAACTGGCCTTTGTCATGGGCCATGAAGCCGCGCATCACATCAGGGGCCACATCGCCCGCCAGAACCAGAACGCGGCGGCCGGCGCCCTTATCTTTGGGCAGCTTGCGGGCATAACTGGTGGCGGTTCGGCCTCGATCGAAGCGGCGCAACAGCTGGGGGCCGTAGTGGGCGCGCGCAGCTACTCAAAAGAGTTTGAGCTGGAGGCCGATCAGCTGGGCACAATCATCACCTACAATGCCGGATACAATCCGCTGATCGGGGTTTACTTCTTTGATCGCATTCCCGATCCCGGCGACCGGTTCCTCGGTACACATCCGCCGAATGCGCAGCGCGTCGATATCGTGCGCCGGACCGCCGCGCAGGTGGGTCTGGTGCAGTGACCAGGGTTACGCGGCTGGGCGTCATTCTGACCGATCGCGGCTCGAAATACGCTGTATCGGGTGCCGACGTCTCCAGCCGCGACGATGTGGACGCGGTGCTGGACGAATTGAAAGCCGACCGTGTCTACGCCAAGGCCACCCACAATACTTGGGCTGCGGTGCTTCCGTCCGGGGCGCTCAAGGCGGATGACGGCGAATCCGGCGCGGGTATGGTGATCTTGCGGATGATGGAACGGGCGGAACTTGAAAACCACGTGATCATCGTGACGCGCTGGTATGGCGGCAAAAAGCTGGGCGGCGACCGGTTCC
Source organism: Ruegeria sp. BHSB058 (assembly GCF_059613285.1). NCBI lineage: Bacteria > Pseudomonadati > Pseudomonadota > Alphaproteobacteria > Rhodobacterales > Roseobacteraceae > Ruegeria > Ruegeria sp. BHSB058. The sequence continues at coordinate 1,337 of NZ_JBXWSF010000005.1, forward strand.
GCCGGGTTCAGGACGCCACCCGCGCCTATCTGGATCACGTCGGATCCGAACCTTGACCTGTATCAAGGGCGATAACTGCGTCAGCGTCTAATCTCCGTGCCACGCGCGACAGAAAGGACACGCCATGTCTGATCGAGACAAGTTCCGAAAACATGCCGAATTGGTGGACAGGATGGCCGCCGTGCAGGGCATCGACCTGCAGGAAGCCGCCATTCAGGGCAAGTTGAGCATCGACGACATTTCTGACGTCGTCCTGCGGTGCAGCGACTGCCCCAATCCAGAACACTGCACGAAACTGCTGGCCGAGTTGAGCCAGTTGGACCACGTGCCGGAATATTGTCGCAACAAGGACCTGTTCAAGGATCTGAAATCCTGACCCCGGATGCCAATGCCCAAGCTCGGAAAAATCATGACCCATCTTCGCCTCGTTATGCGGATGGGACGGGCGACGGGAACCGATATCGTCGAGGCGCATAACGAAGGACGGCTCAGTCAAGCGGATTGGGCGGCAATGGTCACAACCTGCCGTGCCTGCGAATCAGTGGGCCGGTGTCAGCACTTGCTGGACGAACACGATCAGCTGGACGGTGCCCCGGAAACCTGCCCCAACCGCACCCGGTTATGGGCGCTGAGGCAGCAGCAGACAGAGGAAGAATGATGGCCCAGATTCCGCTTGGCGACATCGAGAAACATTTTTGGCTCACCCGATCCGTGGCGCGCTGCATGGGGCTGTCTCTGTCCGAGGCTATGGCAGAGGGCCGCATGAGCGAACAGGGCTACGCCGAACTGGTCACGCGCTGCCGCGCCGCCCACTGTCAGGCCGCATGCGAGCACTGGCTGGCCGCGCAACAATGCCGGGCGCAAGCGGCTCCCGATTTTTGCGCCAATGCCGAAACTCTCGACAATTTGCGGTGATCAGAGCTTGGAGTGCGAGCCGTCACACAGCGGCTTCTTTCCAGAATGCTTGCACCCGCAGAAGAACACTTTCTTGTCGGCCTCGGCTGTAAATTTCACCGGCGAAAAGCCTGTGTCCTTGTGCGACCCATCGCAAAACGGCTGTTTCTTGGACCGCCCGCAGGCGCACCAGAAATAGGTTTTGCCTTCGGTAACTTCGATCGGAAAAGGCCCTTTTTGTGCAATCTGGGGCGCGTCTGACATGTGGCTCTCCCTGCTGGCTGACACCTCATGTTGAGAATAGCGGGCGTTTTGGGAATTGGTAGGGGGTGTCGACGGCAACCTTCCGCCAGCGCCGGGGGCGCAAAGAATCCCGTGATTGCAATGTGGTAATGCCGCTCCTATCCTGATCGCACGCCCAAAGCGCTTTTGGGAATAAAAGTTGTCGACAAAAAAGGATTGAAGGACATGAAACTGAAACTCGCGGCCCTTTGTGCAATCACCGTCGTTCTGACCGCCTGCTCGCAGCAGGAAGAGCCGACACCGGTCTATGTCCAGCCTAGCTATGACAAGTATGGCGCACCCAGCTGCTCGGCAGGTTATCAGCTGGCAACCACCGAAGCTGGTGAAACCGTCTGCGCACCTGTAACGCAATAACTTCCCAAGTGGGCGGTCCATAAGGGCCGCCCCTTTTCACGCCCGAAACGCCTAGTTGGCGGTGGCGCGTTTCAGCGCATCCGCTATCTGCGCCGTCGGAACGCCGATGCTGACGGGGGGATCATTCGCGGCGACGCCGGACAAAACCCCGATCACCATCATCTCCCCGTCTATCTCGACCAGCAGGGGCGCACCGGAATCCCCGGACATCGCCGCACATCTCTGCAACAGAAGGCTGTCCTGCGACCGTGGTTCACCGCAGTTCCACTCGACGCTCAGCACGTGCGGCCTGAGACCGGCATAACCTGCCATCAGAAATCCACCTACCGCCAGGCTGCTCTGCTTCTGTTCCTCTATGCCCAGAACCCCCGTTCGCGCGCCTATCGGGTCTTTCAGCACCAGCAGGGCCCAGTCCGAGGCCAGCGGAACCTTGAACGCGCGGCTGGTGGTGTCGATGACCGATGGCAGGACGAACCGTTCGACCTCGCTCACCGCCAGAGCCTCGCCGCGCTGATATCCGGCAGCAAAGCGAATGCTTTGCGGCGGTATCCACGTCTTTCGCGCGTGGTTGAACAGACAATGCGCCGCCGTCAGCACGACACGCTCGGCCACCAACGTGCCGGTGCAATGGCTGCGCACCTGAATGCTGGCGAAATTTACCCGCCCGATGGCACGCCATGGCGGTTGGGCGGCATCGACCACCTGACGCCCACGGATCGCCTCGCATCCCTGATCCAGTTTGTCCCCTGCCTGACAGATCGCATCCAGCCCGGGCCGGAACAGCCCTTCGGCCCGCGCCACCGGTGGCAAAAAGCTTGCCGCTAGTCCTAGCGCAGCAAAAGTAAACAGTCGTCGGATCGCCATGCCGGCAGCTTCGCCACGCACGGATGCAAATGGCAACCCCGCCCGTTGCATCCAAAGCCCTCTCGCGCCAAAGTGACCGCGCGGAGGGTCGATGCGGCAATTCATTGAACATACGAAAAACCGGACAGTCTGGAGCTGGTACGGCCTGGTCGCCACATGGCGCAGCGAATACTCCTTTCGTTCATGGATCTGGGCCAACCTGATCTCGGCGGCGCTGGCGTTCTATTTGCCGATCACTACCGGTGAACGCGCGCTGATCCTGGCGCTGGGTGTTCTGGTTCTGGCCGCCGAGCTGTTCAACACGGCGATCGAACGGGCGGTGGATCACACGTCGACCGATCACCACGAACTGGCGGGGCAGGCCAAAGACGCCGCCAGCGCCGGCGTTGCCCTGACCGCGATTGCTGCGGGCGTGGCCTGGGCGGTTGTGCTGCTGGGGCTGCTATAGGCCCGCTCAGAACCCGTAATAGCGATAGCCCCGGTTGAAACTGTGACTGCGGGCCGGACGGTGTACCGGTGCGTAATACGGATAATACCCATACACGCGGCGCTTGGCGCCTTGGTAACGGCGCGGCGCATACGGTTTACTGTGATGTACGTTCGGCTTGCGCACATGCGGTTTGGGCTGCGGTGCGATGTAATAGCGGTGCACCCGGTGCTTGCTGCGGTCCTGCAGGCTGAGCGCGACGGCCCCCAGCGCAATGAACCCCGCGATAGAGTCGTCACTGTCATGGGCCGAAGCCGGGCTGGCGAGAAGGTTTGCCACCAAAGCCACCACCGCGCCGGTCGCCGCAAGTAATGCTGGTTTGAACATGAAAGCCTCCTTTTTCAGGGTCGGCGGACCACGTCAAGGATGGGGGGAGTCGGACCGAAAGGCCAATGAATTCGGGTCACGGTTTGGGGAAAGGCACAGAAGGCAAGAATAGAGAAATGCATCTCACGGACGCTATTTGGCTTCACTGTCGATTTTCACAAGAGCATCAAATGAGTGTCAATCGCCCTAAAAACCCTTTGCGAGGCGTACAACTGTCTGACGGATTGACAAAGAATCTCTCGGGGTGATCGAGGCGAAAAAAATCCATTCGTCTAGGCGACCAATTGAATACTTCCTGCTCTTCGTGAGTTTCGATGATAAGCAAGCCATGAAAGTACCATTTCGAATTCAACTTGTAACCCGTTTTTGTTGTGTAGAATGACAGGGCACGGAGTTGGGCAAAGGTACTCACATCGGAATCGATGCCATGCGCGGCGATACAATATGGGTTTCCACCAGACAATAGAATGGCTTTTACGGAGGTGACGCCGACCATCGTGACAGACCAAATCGACACAACTACCGGAAGCAAGAAAACCTTCCAAGCGTATGTTTCCAATTCACGCCCTTTGCGCTTTTGTGACAGAAGCAAAACTGAGGCGACGATAGCGGTGGTTATTGAAAGGTTGTAAATGAGCGCCAAGTTCGATCCTGCGCCGGAAAAAACTGCCAAAGCGCTGCCAAGAGAAGTCCCGACCAACCCGATCAAAAACGCTCCGCTTGAGGCAACAGCATTTGGAAAGCGCCAACCGGTCACGGCACAAATTTGAGCTAGAAAAAGTGGAACCAGAGGGGCGCAGGATAGTCCCCAATACAGGAGGTAAGCCCACGGTGCACTCCGGGGAGAGTCCACTTCCGGCAAGCTAGTTGGCAGCTGAACAAAACCCAGTGTTATCAATAAGCTGTAAAAAAGGAATTTTCGTTCAAATCTCATGCTTCTTTGCCAAAGGAAAGGATCAGGGCAAGGCAAATGTATCTACGGTGTTTTAATTACCTTGTGGATGCGGGGATTCAATATGCGGGTCAAGGTCAAGGATCGATTTAGAACGCGACAGCCGTCCCCACAAATCATACTCCCCGGCTTCGTCCACCTCGACCGTCACGATATCCCCCGGCTTCAACCCCTCGAAGCCTTCATCGATGAACAGGTTTCCGTCGATCTCGGGCGCGTCGGCCTTGGTGCGGCAGGTGGCGGCCTCGGCGTCGACCTCGTCCACGATCACCTCGATGGTCTGGCCCATCTTGGCCGCCAGCTTGGCCTCGGAAATCGCCTGCGCCTTTTCCATGAACCGCTCCCAGCGTTCCTGCTTGACCACGGCAGGCACGTGATCCGGCAGGTCATTTGACCGCGCGCCGTCCACGTTTTCGTACTGAAAACAACCCACACGGTCCAACTGAGCCTCTTCCATCCAGTCCAGCAGGGTCTGGAACTCGGCCTCGGTCTCGCCCGGATAACCCACGATGAAGGTCGAGCGCAGGGTGACGTCGGGACACACCGAGCGCCACGCGGCGATCTCGTCCAGCGTTTTCGCCGCCGCTGCGGGTCGCGCCATGCGTTTCAACACATCCGGGTGCGCGTGTTGGAACGGAATATCCAGATAGGGCAGCACGTTGCAACCCGCATCCGCCATCAAAGGGATCAACTCGCGCACATGCGGGTAGGGATAGACATAGTGCAACCGCACCCAGGCATCGAACTGTCCAAGTTCTCGCGCCAGATCGGTGATGTGGCTGCGCACCTCACGGTCCTTCCACGGGTTCACGTCATACTTGCGGTCCAGCCCATAGGCCGAGGTGTCCTGTGATATCACCAGCAATTCGCGCACGCCGTTCTCGACCAGCTTTTCAGCCTCGCGCAACACCGCATGGGCCGGCCGGCTGGCCAGACGCCCACGCATGTCGGGAATGATGCAGAACTTGCACCTGTGATTGCAGCCTTCGGAAATCTTGAGATAGCTGTAATGGCGCGGGGTCAGCTTGACGCCGCTCGCGGGCAGCAGATCGACAAACGGATTGGGATCGGGCGGCACGGCGGCATGCACCGCGTCCAGCACCTGTTCATACTGGTGCGGCCCGGTGACCGCCAGAATACGCGGATGATGCTCGCGGATATAGTCCGGCTCGGCCCCCAGGCAGCCGGTCACGATCACCTTGCCGTTTTCCACCAGTGCCTCACCGATCGCCTCCAGGCTTTCCGCCTTGGCGCTGTCGAGAAACCCGCAGGTGTTCACGATCACGGCATCGGCCCCTGCATAGTCTGGGGAAATGCCGTAACCTTCGGCGCGCAGCCGCGTCAGAATGCGCTCGCTGTCCACCAAAGCCTTGGGGCAGCCCAGCGAGACCATGCCGATTGTCGGCTGTCCCGCGCGGGGGGCGTCGGTGATCCGGGCGGCGGGCGCCAGGTCGGGGCGGAGGTTTGGCGGGTTCGTGCTCATGGCCGCGCGTATAGAGGTGAAGTGACCCCCATGCAATTGTTGCGCGCGGCCCACCGGCGCGTCATATGCTTTGCATAAGCAAAAAATGGAGCAGGGATATGCGCTGGTTGTGGCGGATCGTTTTCATCCTGATTGCAGTGGCCGGGCTGGTGATCGGCGCGCTGCTGCTGATGCCGGGAGACAAGCTGGGCAAGATCGTCTCCGATCAGATCAAGGCGCAGACCGGTCGCGATCTGACGCTGAGCAGTGATGTCGCTATATCCTTTTGGCCGGTGCTGGGCATCGAGACCGGCCCCGTGACGTTTGCCAATGCCGATTGGGCCGGTCCTGACCCGATGCTCAGCGCCAGCGCGCTGTCCGTCGGGGTCGATGCGGCTTCGTTGTTGTCCGGGCAGATCAAGATCAAGCAGATCGTGGCCAAGGATCCGGTCCTGCGGCTTGAATTCGCGGAGGGGCGGGGCAATTGGCAGTTCGGCCCGGCGCCCAGCCGAACGTCCGAGGGTGGCTCTGGCGCGCCCGATACTTCGGTTGCCCGTCAGGCGGTGACGCTGGACCAGCTTCGTCTCACCAACGCGTGGCTGGTCTATGTCGAGGATGGTGCGGCCCGCTTTGACTTCAACATGGTGGACCTGACCGCCATCTGGCCATCTGTAGAAGCGCCGCTGAGCGTGCAGGCCAGCAGGGGCGGCGTCGAAGCGGACCTGGAAATCGCGGATCTCCCGGCTTTTGGCACAGGTGCCGCGACCGCATTGAAGAGCGTTGTGACAGCACCGGGCGGCAACGCCACTTTTTCCGGATCGGCCAACATTGCTGGCGAGGTATCCGGGACGATCCGGATCAATACCTCGGACAGTACAAGGTTTCTGGCGGCACTTGGTCGGCCCGATACGCGCCTCCCCAAGGGGCTGGGGCAAGCGGTAGATGTCATCGCTCAGGCGACCTATACCCAGGATGGCCGACTGGCCCTGCGCGACCTCAACGTCAGTCTCGACCAGAACAGTTTTGCCGGCGAGGCCGATATCCTTCTCGGTGACCTGCCGCAGGTTACCGCAAGGCTCCGCACCGGCCATCTCGATCTGACGCAGATCGGCTCCGCCGGTCAGCACGCTGGCGGATCGGCAGGTGGTGGCGCGAATGGATGGTCGAAATCTACCATCGACGCATCCCCTCTGGCCTTGGCGAACGGCACGCTCCGACTCGACGCCGAGGCGATTTCGGTTTTGGACTTGAAGATGGGGCAAAGCAGTGTGGCACTGACACTCGATCGCTCGCGCGCCGTATTGAAGATGGACCCGGTCACGTTGTTTTCCGGCAAACTGACCGGCGAACTTGTTGCCAACAACCGTAACGGTCTGTCGGTCGCAGGCAAGTTGGCGGGTCGGGACATCGACGCGCAACAGGCTCTGTCAACCCTGGGCGGTATCAATCGCCTGTCGGGGTTGGCATCGACGGAGCTGGAATTTTTGGGCGAGGGCCAAAGTGAAGATCAGATCATGCGCTCGCTTTCCGGAAACGGGCGCATCGATATGGGGCGCGGGGTCATTTCAGGGATAGATCTGGACCGCTTGATGACATCCGGAACCGGGTCGGGGGGCACCACCGTATTCAACAGCCTGACGGCCAGTTACACCATTGACCAAGGAAACCTGTTCAACCGGGATCTGTTGCTGCAACTGGACAATTTTCGCGCCGATGGCGAAGGACGCGTCGGATTGGGCATGCGGGATCTTGACTATCTTTTCACCCCGGTTGCCCTGCGCGCCAATGCCGGAGAGGGGCTTGCAATTCCGGTTCGGATCGTGGGTCCCTGGGCCAACCCCGAGATCCGGCCGGATCTGAGCCAGGTGATCGAGGCCGCGACTGGCAAGAATATCAAGGATGTCGAAACACAGGCAAAGGACCAACTGCGCCAAAAGCTGAGCGAGGAACTCGACACTACCGTGACCGAAGACCAGAACATCGAGGAGTTGATCAAGGACCGGCTGGAGAACGAAACCAAAAAAGGCCTGCTCAAGCTGCTGGGTGTGGACTAGGGTGTGCTGTCTCCGTCGCGGCAGGCCACGCCCCCCCCCCGGGGGTTGTTCGAACCAGAAAGAAACAGGAGGCGTCCTTGCTTCTTTCCGGTGTCAAATACCCCGGAGCGCGAAGCGGAGCCTCGCAGAAAGTTTCAGATCTTCTGATCGTACTCGCCGACGCCGGGTTCCGTGCGGATCACCGCATCGATGTCGGCAAAGATCGAGCGCATCTCATCCTCGCTTTCGCTGCTTTCGCACACGACCACAAGGTTGGGTGTGTTGGATGACGCTCGCACCAGTCCCCAACTGCCATTATCCAGGATCACGCGCGCGCCGTTGACGGTAACCACTTCCTTGATTGCACGCCCGGCAAAGGTTTCGCCAGCGCCATGCTTGGCGACCAGCTTGTCCACCAGCCGGTTGAGAATTTCGTATTTTTCGGTATCCGACGCATAGGGCGACATTGTGGGGGTCGACCACGTCTTGGGCAGCGCCTTTCGCAGATCCGACATGGATTTGCCGGGGTTGCGGTCAAGCATCTTGCAGATCTCGACCGCCACGCGCATGCCGCAGTCATAACCACGCCCCACCGGCTCCGCCAGAAAGTAGTGCCCCGATTTTTCGAACCCGGCCAGCGCGCCGATCTCTTTCACGCGCCGTTTCATGTGGCTGTGGCCGGTTTTCCAGTAATCCGCCGTCACGCCGTTTTTGCGCAGCTCGGGGTCCGAGGCGAACAGGCCGGTCGATTTCACGTCCGCCACAAAGGTCGCACCTGGATGCAGCTTTGACAGGTCGCGCGCCATGATCACGCCCACCTTATCGGCGAATATCTCTTCGCCCTCGTCGTCCACCACACCGCAACGGTCGCCGTCTCCGTCAAAGCCCAACGCCAGATCGGCGCCCGACGCTTTCACCGTGGCTGCCATGTCATGCAGCATCTCCATCGCTTCGGGATTGGGATTGTAGTGCGGAAACGTGTAATCCAGCCGGTTGTGGCTGGGCACCACCTCGACCCCCATCCGCTGGAAGATTTCGGGCGCAAAAGCCGATGCCGTGCCGTTGCCCGTGGCACAGACCACCTTGAGCGGACGCGACATGCGGAAATCGCCAACCAGATCGTCAATATAAGCCTCTTTCACGCCATCCACGAACTCATAGGACCCGCCCGAACGCGCCATGCCTTCGCCGTTCAGCACGATGTCGCGCAACTCGGTCATCTCGTCAGGGCCGTGGGTCAGGGGACGGTCAAAACCCATCTTCACCCCGGTCCAGCCGTTGGGGTTGTGGCTGGCAGTCACCATCGCCACCGCGGGCACATCCAGGTGAAATTGGGCGAAATACGCCATCGGTGACAGGGCCGGTCCGATGTCCTTGACCTGTATCCCGGCCTGGATCAGCCCGAGGATCAGCGCATTCTTGATCGCCAGAGAATAGTCGCGATAGTCGTTGCCCACCGCGATTACCGGCGCAATCCCGTGCTTGTGCATCTGAGTGCCCAGGCCAAGGCCCAGAGCGGTCATGCCCGGCAGATTGATTTCTTCGGGGTATTTCCAGCGCGCGTCATATTCGCGAAAGCCTGTCGACCTGATCATCGCGTCCCGCAGAAAACTCCAGGTGTTCGGTGTCACTTCGGTAATGGGTTTGCTCATGGGTAATCTCTTGGTTCAAATCCGGATCGGGTTGGCTTTGGCCAGCGTATCAAAGCGCATCAGGGTGGCAATCAGTTGCGGCATTTGATCCAGAGGGATCATGTTCGGCCCGTCCGACGGCGCGTTGTCCGGGTCCTGATGGGTTTCGATGAACACTGCGCCGATTCCCAGCGATACCGCCGCCCGCGCCATCACAGGCGCAAACTCACGTTGGCCGCCGGACGAACCGCCGCGCCCGCCGGGTTGTTGCACCGAATGGGTCGCATCCATCACCACCGGATACCCGGTCTGGGCCATTTGTGGCAGGGAGCGCATATCAGCCACCAGCGTGTTATAGCCGAACGAAGTGCCACGTTCGGTCAGCAGGATGTTGGTATTGCCAGTGCTTTCGATCTTTTCGACTATATTCGGCATCTCCCACGGCGCAAGAAACTGACCCTTTTTTACATTGACCACTGCGCCCGTATTACCCGCAGCCAGCAGCATATCCGTCTGGCGGCACAAAAACGCTGGGATCTGCAGGACGTCTACCGCCTCGGCGGCGATGGCACACTGCGCTTCGGTATGAACATCGGTCAGGACCGGTATGCCCATCGTCTTGCGGATACCATCCAGAACCTGCAACCCCGCATCAATGCCCATGCCGCGTTTTCCAGACAGCGAGGTCCGGTTCGCCTTGTCATAGCTGGCTTTGAAAACGTACTGCGCGCCAGCGGCGTCGCAGGCTTCTTTCATCTGCCCTGCGATCATCTGCGCGTGATCGGCGGTTTCAAGCTGGCACGGGCCCGCGATGATGGTGAGCGGAAGGTCGTTGCCCACTGTCAGATCGGCGATTTTTACATGTTTCATGAGTCTTACGAGGATACCTGTTCACGAAGGATCGACGCGGTAAGCGAGATCATGAGGTAGATACCAGCAAAAACCAGAAATGCCAAAATCGTATTTTCGAACTTGCGTGGATAGCTGGGATCATCGCTGGGCACGGGGTTTACGAACACCGTCAGATAGCGCACCTGACGGTTGGCCTCGATCCGGGTGGTTTCCATTTGCTGCAATGCTGTTTGCAGAATCAGATCCCGTGACGCCAGGTCGGCCTGTGCCATCTGAATGCGAACGTTAAGCTGTGCCAGCGAGTTCTCGCCGTTCGAGGCGTCGAGCATCTCGGCATTGAGCGATGCCAGCACCGCTTCCAGTCTTTGGATATCAGCCTGGGCACCGTCGACTTTGGCCTTGTTCGGGCGGGCGTTGTCCAGCAATGCGGCCAGTTCAAGCTCCTTGTCCTGCAACTGCACCTCGACCTGGTCGATCCGCGCGCGCAGGCTGGCAATCACGCTGGCCGGATCCAGTATCGCACCTTCCTGCTGCAATTGGACCAGTGCCTCCTGCGCGTTTCGACGTTCCGCCTGCGCCATTTCGAAACTGTCGCGCGCGTCCTTCATCTGGTCCTCGCGCTTCTGTTCGGACAGGTCGTTCACCCGTTCTTCGGCATACGAGATCAGTTTTTCGGAATACTCCGTGGCCACCAGCGGATCAGGGGCGATCACTTCCATCCGGATGACACCCTCGGTCGGGTCATAGCCAAGTTTCACTGATCGCTTGTAGATCTTGTAGGCCGCCTCGTTGCTGGCATCGCCAGGCAGGCGTTGTATCTCGTCGATCCAGGGTTGCTGGAACTGTGACTTGAACCCGACGTCGCGATCCAAAAGCAGCATTGCTTCTTTCGATTCCAGGAATGACTGGACCGAGATCGAATCCTGGCTGGTGGCGAACTGGGTGCCTGCAAACAGGCTGCCAACGCTGCCCAGTGCTCCGTCGGCTTGCAGGATGACAAATTCGGACTTGGTCGAATACATCGGCGTGGCGTAGCGATAGAAATAGGTTCCGACCAGCGCGGTGGGCAATATGACGAACATCGCCAGACGGGCCATAAGGCCGAACATCTTTCTGCGGCGACGCCGAGCAATATCGCGCTGAATCTTGCCGATCTCCATCTCGCGACGTTGCGACGGGCTGAGTTCGGTCGAGGGCAGGGTCTCGCGCCGCTCGCGGATGGTTTGCGGCAGCTGTATCCGGTCGCGTGGTTGTTCATCGTCGGACTGGGTTTGCGTAACCACCAGATCCAGCACGTTGGTTCGGCTAGTCGGGTCGATCCCTTTCTGCCGCAGCAAACGCACCGCGTCATAATCCGATGTTGCGGGCAGTTTGTGCTTTTGCGCCAGACGCCTTGCTACGCGCAACTGTCGCCCGGTCAGCCCCTCGCGCTTGATGGCCTCCAGTTCTTCACCCACCTGCGTCTCGGGTTCGTGCTGGCCCAATGCACGGCGAATCCGCTCGGCTGGTGAAAGCTGACCGGTTTCGTGTCCGTCCTCACCTGCGCCGGATGCCTGATCGCGCCGGATGCGATATTTCCTAGCCTTGGGTTTGGTAGTCATAAAGCTGCGTTGCCTCTTCCAAGGTTTCAAAGTGATAAAGCTTACCGTCCATCAGGACGGCAGCCTGATGCGCAAATTTCTCGAGAATCTGCGGGCTGTGCGACACGATCACGATGGTTGTCGTGCGCAACCGTTCCTGCAGGATCGACCCTGCTTTCTTGTTGAACTCCACATCCGTTGTTGCGGGCATCCCCTCATCGATCAAATACATGTCGAAATCCAATGCCAGCATCAACGCAAATGTGAACCGTGACCGCATGCCCGAGGAATAAGTGCCAAGTGGCTGGTCAAAATACTCTCCCAGATCGCACAGCCACCGGCAATAAGCCTCGACATAATCCGGGTCCATTCCATACAGCCTGGCGATATAGCGGGCGTTCTCCATGGCCGAGATGCGTCCGATTACGCCGCCCATGAATCCGAGCGGGAACGAGATGTTGCATTCGCGGCGGATAATGCCCTCGTCCGGTTTTTCCAGCCCCGCCATCATGTTGATCAGCGTCGTCTTGCCTGTACCATTGGGGGCCAGAATGCCCAGCGATTTTCCCAGCTCGACCCGAAAGGAAACGCGGTCGAGGATCACCTTACGCTGGGTGCCCGTCCAGAAGGATTTGCTGACATTCTCGAATTCTAGCATCGTGCGTCTGCCGCTGGGTGGCCTCTGTTTTTGTCGGTGGGCGCGGACCCTGCCAGTACAGGCCGCATGCCGGGTACACTTTTATCTTGGCCACATTATGTCGAAATGTGAAACAAATGATCAACGTGGGATTGATGCGTCCGGCCAATTGTGCGGTCGGGCATTGACCTGCCTCTAGCATTACGGGGCCAGACGGCACAAGTCGCCCCGATCGGGGAGACACTGCAATGACATCGACCGTGGCCCGGGAAATCAGCGCCTGTCGCCTGTGTGCCGACAAGTTCGCGGCAACGGCAACCGCGCATCTGCCGCGCCCGGTTGTCTGGTTCCGTCCCGGTGCGCGCATCCTGATCGCGGGGCAGGCTCCGGGCGCACGGGTCCATGCGTCGGGCCGCCCCTTCACCGATCCCTCTGGTGACCGGCTGCGCGACTGGCTTGGGCTGAACGAGGATATCTTTTACGACCTGTCCCGCGTTGCCGTGGTTCCGATGGCGTTCTGCTTTCCCGGGTACGATGCCCGCAATGCAGACCTGCCGCCACCGCCGATCTGTCGCCGCACCTGGCACGACCGTGTCATCGACGAGTTGGGAGAGATGCCTCTGACCGTTCTGGTTGGCGGCCACGCCCACAAATACCACCTGCGTGCCCGCGCCCCCGTCACCGAGACCGTTCGCAATTGGCGAGACCATGCGCCGCGGGTCTTTGCCTTGCCTCACCCGTCCTGGCGCAATACGGCATGGCTCAGGAAACACCCGTGGTTCGAGGCAGAGCTGCTGCCGGTGCTGCGCGCCCGGGTGCAGGAGGTTCTGAATGACTGAAACAACTGCCCTGGACGTCGCTCATGCGGCAATCGAGGCCACCCCCGACAGCGACGCCGCCCGTTTGCGCTTCTATGAAAGGTTGGCCGACAGCGAACTGTTTCTGATGCTGACCAAAGAGGCGCAGGGTGAAAACATCTCGCCCGAGCTTTTCGACGTGGCGGATGGCCGCTTCGTGCTGGCTTTCGACCGCGAGGACAGGCTGGCGCAATTCGCCGGGCGTCCCGCCCCCTATGCGGCATTGTCGGGACGGGTGCTGTCGTCGATGCTGGCGGGGCAGGGTATCGGTCTGGGTCTGAACCTCGAAGTTGCCCCATCCTCGATCCTGATCCCGGCCGAAGCGCTGGCGTGGCTCAGCGATGCGCTCGGCCACGAACCCGACGAGGTATCGGCGCGAATCACTCGGTTTCTCGCCCCGAAGGGCTTGCCGGATGTCCTGATCCAGGCGCTCGACGTCAAGCTTGCGACTGCGGCCGGGTTGGTCCAACGCGCGTATCTGGTCGGGACCGAAGACGAAACTGGCACCCGCGGGCACCTTCTGGCCTTTGTCGGTGCTGTAGATGGCGCGGAGGGGGCTTTGGCCAAGGCCGCCTCCGAGGCTTTGACCTTTTCCGGCATCGAGGCTGGGACAATGGATGTCGGGTTCTTCTCCGCCTCTGACAGCGCCGTTGAAAAGCTGGCGAAGACGGGATTGTGTTTTGATCTGCCTCAGCCCGAGACGCCGCAGCCTCTGCGCCCGACACCGGGCAGCGACCCGTCCAAGCCGCCGATCCTCAAGTGACGCCCGGCGCACCATCACAACATGGCGCTTCAAGCAGCAGTCGGGCGGTTATTCCGCCGCGTCCTCCAGCTTGTCCTGCGTGCGGGTTTCGAAATCCGACGCCGCGTGCCGCTCGCGCAACTGGAACTTCGGCTCGCCTGATGTCTTGTTGACCATGCGGCCCCGGCTCACCGCCGGGCGGGCGTCGATCTGCCTGGACCAGCGCATCACGTTCTCATAGCTTTCCGCATCCAGAAATTCGGCCGCGCCATAGTTTCGGCCCAGCACCAGTTGTCCGTACCAGGGCCAGATCGCCATGTCCGCAATCGAATAGTCTTCACCAGCGATATAGGTCTTGTTCGCCAACTCCCGATCCAGCACATCCAACTGCCGTTTGACCTCCATGGCAAAGCGGTTGATCGGATATTCCCATTTCTCCGGCGCGTAGGCGTAGAAATGACCAAAGCCGCCGCCCAGATAGGGCGCGCTGCCCATCTGCCAGAACAGCCAGTTCATCACCTCGGTGCGCGCCGGGCCGCTTGCAGGCAGGAAAGCCCCGAACTTTTCGGCCAGATGAAACAGGATCGAACCGCTCTCGAATACCCGCACCGGTTCATCCCCGGACCGGTCGACGAGCGCAGGGATCTTTGAATTCGGATTGATCTCGACAAAGCCCGAACTGAACTGGTCGCCGTCCCCGATCTGGATCAGCCACGCATCGTACTCGGCGCCTTCGTGCCCCTGCTCCAGAAGCTCTTCAAGCATGACCGTCACCTTCACCCCGTTCGGCGTGGCCAGCGAGTAAAGCTGTATCGGATGTTTGCCTACCGGCAGGTCCTGGTCATGGGTCGCGCCGGCTATGGGACGGTTGATATTGGCGAATTGCCCGCCGTTTTCCCGGTCCCACACCCAGATCTTCGGGGGAGTATAGCTGGTTAGATCGCTCATTCTGCGCCTCTTCGAGTTGTTCGTGCCACCGGGTGCCTCTTGCTCAGTTAATATTTCATTTTTCTATGTCTACCCCCAGAGGTGGAATAAAAAAGCTGTAACATATCCCGATTTCAGCTCACGAAACTTCTTTGCCCGTCACAGAGCCGCGAGGCCCTCTTCGTTCCCGGCCCGAAATGCATATTGTCCTCGCAGATCAACCGACGCCGCCACACGGCGCATTGGAAAACCGAAAGGACCGATTTGATGAAACGTCTTCTTGCTGCGCTGGCCGCCACGGCCGCCTTTGCCATTCCTGCCTATGCCGGCCCGCAATATGTTGACGGAACCGGCTACGCCGCGTCCGGCTATGATGTCGTCGCCTATCGCGATCTGTCGCAATCGGCCGTCGGTCAGGCGCAGCCCGAAGGCGTCAAGGGCAACGCCGCCTTCACCGCCGAATACAACGGCGCCACCTGGGCATTCGTCTCCGAGGAGAATCGCGAAAAGTTTCTTTCAAATCCAGAACATTTCGCGCCGCAATACGACGGCCATTGCGCCTATGGCGTGTCGCGCGGCGGCAAGGTTCCGGGCAACCCGAACCTGTGGCGCATCGTGGATGACAAGCTTTATCTCAACATCACCAAGAACGTTGTCGGTTTCTGGGAAGAGGATATCCCCGGCAACATCAATCTGGCTCAGGGGAACTGGCCGGGCATCGAGCCCGATGCCGCATCGACCAACGTGATCCCGAATTTCACCTCCAGCGCTCCGACCAAGTAAATCGGCTGAATGTGAGTAACGAGTGTACGCCCGGGCGTACTGCCCGGGCTTTTTATGTCTGCAACTCAGTCAGGCTGCGTCTGTTTCATTCTAGTCCCAAATACCCCGGGGGTGAATTGCCCGCAGGGCAAGAGGGGCAGCGCCCCTGATTTCCCCAAAAGGGGCGCGACGCGTTCAAGCAACCTTCCTGTTCAGTAATGCCCTGCAACAAAACCACGCCGAAAACCGGAGTAGTTCATTGTCTGGTTGTGGAAAGGTTTCAGCGCCGCCGGTCGCGGCGGGCGCTCATTGGCTGAAAGGCCACGCCCACATGCGCCTCGCAATAGGGTTTTCCCTGTTCCACAGGCAGGCCGCAGAACCAGAAATCCTCGGTCGCCGGATCGCCGACGGGCCATTTGCAAGTCCGCTCGGTCAATTCCATCAGTGTCAGCTTCTTGGCCTTTTTCTCGATCTCGTTGACCTTGGCCAGTGCTTCGGGGCTGATTTCATTGGCCGAAGGTTGCGGCGGCAGCGGTTGGCCCGCCGGGATGATCTGGCGGCGCGGCGGTGTGGCCGGTTTGGTCTCGACCGCAGGCGCCGGGGCTGGGCGCGCCGGTTCGGTCTTGGGGGCGGGTTTCGGTTTTGCTTCGGCTTTCGGGGCGGGGGTCGGTTTTTCCTTGGGTTCCGGTTTGGCCGCAGCTGCGCCCGTAGTGCGGTTCGACAGGCCCAGACGATGCACCTTGCCGATTACCGCGTTGCGGGTGACCCCACCTAATTCCTTGGCGATCTGGCTGGCCGACTGGCCTTCGCCCCACATTTTCTTGAGCAGCTCTACACGCTCGTCAGTCCAGGACATGGGTTGCCTTTCAAAAGCGGGAAAGCGGCCCCCTTGATCGCGGCCGCCTTCGGAATTCGTCATAGGCCCCTATTCTAATCACTGTGCGCCGAGTTACAAGCTGTCTTCGAATCGGATGAGGGGCGGATGATGCAGAATTTCGTCGATCGGGGCGCACCACGCTTTGGCCGCTGCAACTGGATGGGTCTCTATACGCTGGCGCAGCGCGAAGTGCAGCGATTTCTCGCGGTTTGGACCCAGACCTTGCTGGCGCCACTGGTGACCGCCGGGCTGTTCCTGCTGATCTTCAACATCGCAATCGGGCCCGGGCGCCCCGATGTGATGGGAGTGCCATTCCTGACCTTCCTGGCTCCAGGCATCATGATGATGACGGTGATCCAGAACGCCTTTGCCAACACCTCGTCGTCAATGGTGATAGCCAAGGTGCAGGGCAATATCGTCGACACGCTGATGCCGCCGCTCTCGCCGCTGGAAATTCTGCTGGGCTATCTTGCCGGGGGCGTTGCCCGCGGCGTCCTGATTGCGCTGGCCGTCAGCATCGCATTGGCGCTGGTGCTGGGAATGATTCCGTACCATCCGCTCGTCGCCCTTGCCTTTGTCATCCTCGGCGGCGCCTTCATGGGTGCACTTGGCCTATTTGCCGGGATCTTTGCCAACAAGTTCGACCAGATGGCGGCGATCACCAACTTCATCGTTACGCCGCTGGCCTTCTTGTCCGGCACCTTCTACTCGGTCGAAGCGCTGCCGCCGGTACTGAACCGGCTGTCCCATGCCAATCCGGTTTTTTACCTTATTGACGGGCTGCGCTTCGGGATGATCGGCGTTTCCGACAGCTCTCCTTTTGTGGGTCTGGTGATCTGCACGCTGGCGACTGTCGCGGTTTGTTGCGTGACATGGCAGATGATCAGAACCGGATACCGGCTCAAATCCTAGGCGGTTTCCGGCTCGGCCAGCGTACCCGGCAGCAACGCTATGCGCGGTCGTCCAAGCCTGGGATGCAGGCGCGCCGCGACCTGCCAGGCGCCGAACAGCGCAAGACCACCGGCGGCAAAAACGCCCGCAACCGGTGCTACCAGCAAGACCACCGAGGCAACGCCAGGTGTCAGAATGCCCGAGACATCGCGATAACTGGAATAGATCGCCGACATCTCGGTGCGCTCGGACGGTTTGACTGCCAGCAGGAATGGCAGTCCGGCACAGATATCCAGCACGATCAACCAGACCGAGCCGAGGACCAAACTGGCTACCGACACGACGGGCCAGCCCGACAACACGCCCGCCCCGGCGAAACAGGCCGCGCAGGCCAGAAACCCGATACGGACCGCGCTGCGCAGCGACCGCCCCTGCACCCAGCGCAGGATCAGCGGCGCTGCAAACAGCATGGCGTTGGTCAGCGACAACAGGATGCCGCCCAGCTGCTCACCTAACCCGTTTTCGATGGCAAAGATTGGCAGATAGACCACATAAATCCACCAGCCGCAGGACCGAATCATGGCAAACATGTACCCGGCAACCAGCCGCGGCTGCGCGAAAAAGCGCGGCAGAAAGGCCAGTGGATTTCGTGCCGGACCGCGCGCTTTTGCGATCAGCTTGCCGTTGCCCAGCCTCAGCCACCAAAACACCGCCAGCATCAGGATCGCTGCCGTACCGCTTATGACAAACGGGGCAGGTGGCCAGACCTCCATCAATAGCACCCCGGCCATCGGCCCGGCTGTCCAGCCCAAAGCGCTATAGAACATTCGGCTCGTTTCGCATCTTCCCAGCTCGATCCGATCGATATAGTCCAGCACATAGGCGTTGAAGCAGATGAAGGTGACAACTGCGGCCACCGTATTGCAGGCCAGCGCCGCCATGACGGTTTCAGGCGTGCCCTGAATGGCAAGACCGGCCCCGGTGACATAGAGTAGCGTACCGCCCGTATAGGCCCAGCGGCGCGGGATGAAACGGATGGCAAAAGGTACCATCAGACCTGCGGACAGCGAGGCGATGCCAACCAGGAAATACAGAAACGAGACCTGTGCCGCATCCTGCAGCGCCCGGTACAGCACCAGGGGAAAGACCGAGATCAGAATGCCGCGCACAACCGCTTCGAGACCGGCAAGGATGCCGAAATCGCGAACGGATGGGGCAGGAGCGTGGCGAACCCACTCGGGAATGCGTCTTTCGTGCATGCGGCAATCTTTCTAACCAACAAGCGCCAAAATTGCCGGATTGCACCATTGCTTCATCAACAATTGCGACATGGGCGTCGCGCATGGACCCGGATTTCGGGAATTTTACTGGGTTGCGTGGAACATAAGCTTAGCGGCGTCTCGCTTCTCGCCAGACCAGGATAAGCGCGCTTGTCAGGATGATCGCGGCCCCCGTGACCGTGACCAGATCGGGAACGACAGAAAAGGCAGCAAAGTCATAACACGCAGCAAAGATCAGCGTGGCATAGCTGATCGGCGCCACGAAAGAGGCATCGGCACGCGCCATACCATTGACGAAACAGAATTGCGCACAAGCCATCAAAACGCCAACGCCCGCCAGCGCCGCCCATTGGGCGGGCGTGGGTTCGTGCCAGACGAATAGCACGGCCACCGACGCAATGGTCAGGCCCATCGCGTTGTTGATCAGCAGAACCTGCAAGGCGATCTCGCGCCCCGCCAGCTTTTTGATGAAAATCAGCTCCATTCCAATCACTGCCGCTGCCGTCAGCGCTAGCAGAGCCGCAGGCTGAAAACTCGCCGGCGTAGGGCGCAGCAGAACCAGTGCCCCGATAAGCGCGACACCTGCCGCCAGCCAGCGCCACGGGCCAACCCGCTCGCCCAAAAGTGGGATTGCCAGCACCATGCCGAATACCGGGTTGAGAAAGGAAATCGCGGTGGCGTCCGCCATCGGAATATAGGCGACCGAAGCAAACATCAGCGTCACACCGGCCCAGCCGAAACTCGTCCGGCCCAGATGCAGCCTCCAATGGGGCCGCGTCAGGTGTGGGCGGAACGCCGCCACCGCCATAACGATAACCAGAAAAGCGAACAGAAACCGCCCGTGACTGATCTGCATCGCGTGCAAGGGAGGCCCGAGTGTATCCGTCCCCAAGGCCTTGGCCAACAGCGTCGTCGCCGCGATAAAGGCGGTCGCGACAAAGATCAGCCCTGCGGCCAAAGCAGGATTTTGCGCCTTCGGGGTGAACATGGGCGAAAGCGGTGCGCCAAAAAAGGGGCCTTGGCAAGACGCAATTCAGCGCTCAGCGCAAAACCGGTGGGGCCGCCAGCGCCGCCTTGGCTTGTTTGAGGCTGTCCAAAAAACGCTCCGCCCGCACAATCCGCGCTTCGACCTCGTCAATCCGGTCCTGCAGAAACGCCTCGCCGTCAAAGCTGTCGGGATCGGCGGCTTCCAACTGCCCCAGCAACATGACCAGTTCCGCAATGCTGATGCCTGCCGCCTGTGCATCGGCAACTTGCTCCAGGGTGATCAGCGCGTCTTCGGGATAGTCGCGATAGCTGTTGGTGTTGTCCGGCCCCGGATCTGACCGGATCAGCCCTTGGCGTTCATAAAACCTCAGCGTGTCGCGGCTCAGCCCGCTGCGCCGCGCAAGTTCCCCGATCCGCATGTTTCAAAACCGTTGACTTAACTCCATGGTTTTGATCCTATGTCAGACAGTCATTATCTGCAAGGACAAGCACCATGGGTCCCAAATGCCAAAGTTGCGGCATGCCGCTGTCAAAAGATCCCCAGGGCGGCGGGTCCGAAGCTGACGGCGGGCGAAGCACGCGTTACTGCTCGCTGTGTTACGAAAACGGTGCGTTCCGCCATCCCGACGCATCGCTGGAAGAGTTTCAGTCTCATTGCGTCGATGCCCTTGTCGCCAAAGGCATGCCCCGCATCCTTGCCTGGGCTTTCACTCGCGGCATGGGCAAGCTCGACCGCTGGCGCTCGGCGGGATGATCCGGCGGCAATTTTGACCCTGCGGCAATAATAGGGTTTTCAGGCTGTCTTTTCACGTCTATAGAGCGGCCATGATCAAACGCGCACATATCCAGCTGCTCCGACGCCGACGCCTCTCTGCGTAATCGGCCTGTTTGATCCCATGTGCCTGCCAAATTGGCACAAATCTCACCAAATCTGTTGACGAACCGGGCCTTCGTGTATCACTCACGAGGCTCAAACGACCCGAAAAGGATGATCCAATGATCCCGTCCGTTCTGCCGACCTATAACCGCGCGCCCTTGTCATTTGTAAAGGGCGAAGGCGCCTGGCTGACCGAGGCGGATGGCCGACGTTTTCTGGACCTCGGCGCAGGGATCGCGGTGAACGCGCTGGGCCACGCCCATCCGGCGCTGGTGGCCGCCCTGACGGAACAGGCCCATGCGCTGTGGCATGTCTCGAACCTCTACAACATCCCGCAACAGCAGGCACTGGCAGACAAGCTGGTCGAACACACCTTTGCGGATACGGTATTCTTTACGAATTCCGGTACCGAAGCCTGTGAACTGGCCGTGAAAATGGCCCGCAAGTATTTCTATGACAAAGACCAGCCCGAACGGGTTGAGATCATCACCTTCGATGGTTCCTTCCATGGCCGGTCGTCGGCGGGCATCGCAGCGGCCGGGTCCGAGAAGATGACCAAAGGCTTTGGCCCGCTTTTGCCGGGCTTTGTCCACGTCACCTTTGGCGATCTCGACGGTGTCACCGACGCCATCACGGAAAATACCGCAGCCATCCTGATCGAACCGATTCAGGGCGAGGGTGGCATCCGCCCCGTACCCGATGCCGAACTCAAGGCCCTGCGTGCCATTTGCGACGAACACGGTCTGCTGCTGATCCTGGACGAGGTGCAATGCGGCGTCGGTCGGACCGGCAGGCTCTTCGCCCATGAATGGGCCGGGATCACCCCGGATATCATGATGGTCGCCAAAGGCATCGGCGGTGGTTTCCCCCTCGGCGCTGTGCTGGCAACCGAAGATGCGGCGTCCGGTATGACCGCAGGCACGCATGGCTCCACCTATGGCGGCAACCCGCTGGGCTGCGCCGTGGGCTGTGCGGTGATCGATCAGGTCGCCACACCCGCCTTTCTCGAAGGTGTCAACCGCAAGGCCGGCCTGTTGCGCCAGAAACTCGAAGGCCTGGTCGCCGATCACCCCGAGGTCTTCGAAGAGGTGCGCGGATCGGGCCTGATGCTCGGCCTGAAATGCAAGGCGCCAAATATAGATGTGGTCAATGCGGGCTATGACAATCTGGTCATCACCGTCCCCGCCGCCGACAACGTCATCCGCCTGCTGCCGCCCCTGACCCTGACCGAGGATGATATCGCCCAGGCCATGATCCGCCTCGAAAAGGCCGCCAATCAGATCGAAACACAGCTCGCAACTGCCTGAGCTTCATCTTTTCCCAAATACTCCGGGGGTGTGGGGGCAAGGCCCCCACCGCCCGACCAGCCAAAAGCGAAGCGATATGAACCATTTTCTCGACATCCACAAAACCGATGCCACCGCGTTGCGGTCCATGATCGATCAGGCGGGCGCGATGAAACAGGCGCGTCTGGGCCGTCCCAAGGCCGCCCCTGATGACGAACAGCCGCTAAAAGACCGCATGGTCGCGCTGATCTTCGAAAAGCCCTCCACCCGGACGCGCGTGTCCTTTGACGTTGGCGTGCGCCAGATGGGCGGCCAGACCATGGTGCTGTCAGGTAAGGACATGCAGCTGGGTCACGGCGAAACCATTGCCGATACGGCCCGTGTGCTGTCGCGCTATGTCGACATGATCATGATCCGCACCTTTGATGAGACCATCCTGACCGAGATGGCCGAATATTCCGACGTGCCCGTCATCAACGGCCTGACCGATCGCACCCATCCCTGCCAGATCATGGCCGATGTTTTGACGTTCGAGGAACACCGCGGCCCCATCGCGGGCAAGAAAGTGGTCTGGACCGGCGATGGCAACAATGTCTGCGCCTCGTTCCTGCACGCCGCCGGTCAATTCGGCTTCGATCTGACCTTCAGCGGCCCGGCCCAGCTTGACCCTGAAGAAGAGTTCATGGGTTTTGCCCGCCAGAAGGGTTCCAGAGTCGTCATCGAACGGGACCCGCACAAAGCGGTCGAGGGCGCTGATCTGGTGGTTGCCGACACCTGGGTTTCGATGCATGACAGTCAATCCGCCAAGGAACGTCGTCACAACATGCTGCGCCCTTATCAGGTCAACGCGGAACTCATGTCACATGCCAAACCTGACGCGCTGTTCATGCACTGCCTGCCCGCACATCGTGAGGAAGAAGCAACCTCCGAGGTCATGGACGGGCCGAACTCGGTCATCTTCGATGAGGCCGAGAATCGCCTGCACGCGCAAAAGGCCATCATGCGCTGGTGTCTGGAGCAGTGATCGGGGATTGCCCGGCCGTCGCGCCGGGCATAACCAATGCCTGCGCCTCCGGCCCTGCGAACCAGTCGTGCAGCGCCGTCTCTATTACCTGAACCACCTTGCGCGGAGGACCTTCGGCCCTCCCCGAAACCAGATGCAAACCGGGCAGACCGCCGCCCAGCGGTCGCGCAACCAGCGGATCCCCTGCATAGCTCAGCATCGTTTTGGGGCGCATGTTCAATACGGCGATACCCAACCCGGCCCCGACCAGCGCCCGCACCATTTCCAGCGTGCTGGCCGTGGCAGCGATGTGCGGCTCTATCCCGGCCCGCCGTAGCAAACCACGCACATAAGGGCCTGCAAGCGGCAGATCCAACACCACCATCGGCTGTCCCGTCAAAGCTTGCGGATCGATCTCTGCGTCTGCGGCCAGGGCATGGCCCTCGGGCAGCAGCACGTAGGGCGGCAAATCCAGCAGCGGACGCGTTTCCACACCGGCCAGCAACTCGTCTCCGGCAAAGATGCTGATATCCAGCCTGCCCTCCAGCAAACCGGTTTGCGCGGTGATGTTGTCGCATTCACGCAAATCAAGCGTGATATTCGGGTGCCTTGCCAGCAGTGGGTTCAGAATGGCTGGCAGAAACGCGGGCGCGGTGGGGGCATAATAACCGATATGCAATTTGCCCTGTAGCGCATGACCCAACGCGTACCCTTCGTGCATGACGTCGCCATAGCTCTCAATCAGCCCACGCACCCGCGCAGCCAGCGCCTGACCAGCCGGGGTTGGCGCTATGCCCCGGGCCCGTGCGCGCCGGACCAGCGTTGTGCCGAACTCGGCCTCAACCCGGTCCAGCGCAGCGGCAACTGCCGATGGTGCCAGATTCAATACCTCTGCCGCGCCGGCGATTGATCCGGTTTCGACCGCAACCATGAAAGACCGCAGCATGCGCAACGACAGGCGCAATTCATCCATATCCAGGCCCAATTCGATTTTTCTGTTCTTATTCTCCAATATTTTCTGTTTTTCATGGGAAGTCAAAGCTGTCACGGTGTGCTGCATCCGTACGGAGCCTCCGATGACCAAACCGCAGTTGCCCGGATGGGCTCACATTCCGGAAACGCCAATTCTGGTTTCTCCATTCTTTTCATGGCCGCCTGACCCGCGCCGCATGGTGCGCTGGGTTACCGCGCGGTGGCTTGGCGTCGCCGAGAACGTGATCGTGCTGGCGCTGGCCATGATCAGCTGGATCTGGCTGACGCCTTCGCTTGACCGTATGGTCACCCTGTCACCGGATTGGATTGCGCTCATCTGGCTGCGCAACATCGGGCTGATGCTGCTGGTTGCTGGCGGGCTGCACCTGTTCTTCTTCGGTCGCAAACTGCAGGGTGACCGCCTGAAATTCGACCCGCGCCCGCTGTCGGACAAGGGGCGGCAGTTCAGCTTTTCCAATCAGATACATGACAACATGTTCTGGAGCCTGACTAGCGGTGTCGGCTGCTGGACGCTCTGGGAAGTGGCAATATTGCATGGCATGGCGCGCGGCTGGCTGCCGGTGTTCATGCCGTCAGACCACCCCTTTCTCTTCGTGTTGATCCTGCTGCTGACACCGGTCTGGATTTCGTTCCACTTCTACTGGATTCATAGGGTGTTGCATTGGGGGCCGCTCTATCGGCTGGCGCATGCTCTGCATCATCGCAACGTCAATGTTGGTCCGTGGTCCGGTCTGTCCATGCACCCTGTCGAGGCACTATTCTTTTTCTCCTCCGTTGTGATCCACCTGATCGTACCGTCGCACCCCATGCACGTCCTGTTCCACCTGTTCCATCAGGGCCTGACGGCAGCCAGTTCGCATACCGGTTTCGAAAGCCTGTTGGTGCGCGATCGCAAAACTTTGGCGCTGGGTACCTTCCACCACCAGATGCACCACCGCTACTTTGAGGTGAACTATGGCAATCTGGAAATGCCATGGGACCTCTGGTTCGGCACCTTCCATGATGGTACACCCGAAGCCCACACCCGCCTAAAAGACCGCCGCCAGCGCCGCTCGCAATAGCCCCGTTGCCTTGGCGCCGGATTCACCCAATGATAGCGCCGGGGAAAGGGGGACACGGGGGCATGCACATAACCATCGCGGGCGCGGGCAGCATCGGCTGTTTTTGCGGCGGATTGCTGGCGGCAAGTGGCCATGACGTCACGCTGCTGGGCCGTTCGCGCATTCTCGACCGGATCGAAGAGCACGGTCTCACGGTCACCGATTTCTCGGGACTCAAGCTGACCGTCCCGGTCGACCGTCTTACCCTGACGACGGATCCCGCCTGCATGGCGCTGGCCGATGCCGTTATCGTCACCGTGAAAAGCGGCGCAACCCAAGAGATGGCGGACCTGATCGGCCAATACGCGCTGGCCATCACCCCGGTGCTGTCCTTCCAGAACGGTCTTGCAAATGCCCGGATGCTCCGCGCGCATTTGCCCAAACGGGATATCCGCCCCGCGATGGTGCCGTTCAACGTGGTCCCCACCGGCCCGGCGACCTGGCATCGGGCGACATCGGGCGATATCATGATAAAGGGCGGTCCGGGCGATTTGGCCTGGAAGTTGTCGGTGCCATACCTGCCGATTGTCGAGACCACTCGGATCGAAGCGGTGCAATGGGGCAAGCTGGTGATCAACCTCAACAACGCGCTCAACGCCCTGTCCGGGCTGACCCTGCGCGAACAGTTGCTGGACCGGGAGTGGCGGCGGCTGATGGCCGACCAGATGGCCGAGGCGCTGGGCGTGCTGAAAGCCGCCCGCATCGAGGTGGCTTCGCACACGCCGGTGCCTGCCTGGATGGTGCCTCATATCCTGCGCCTGCCCACGCCGGTCTTTACCCGGATCGCCGCGCAGATGCTGACCATCGACCCCAGCGCGCGCACGTCGATGGCATATGACCTCAAGGCGGGGCGCCCAACCGAAATCGACAGCCTGCAGGGCGAGATCATCCGGCTGGGCGAAGTGCATTCCGTCCCGACCCCGATCTGCAACAGGGTCGCCACGCTGATCCGCGACGCCTCACGATCGGGCAACCGCAACCCCGGTCTCGACTCTGCGTGGATTGCGGCGGTGAATTGAAATCCAGCACTCAAATGCCTTGGCATTTCGGTTATAGGTGTGGGTGATCTGGGTGTCCTATGGGCCGTCGGTTCGTCCCGTGCCAAAATACTGGCAAATACGGACATCTTAATGCAAAATTGGTCGATCCGGCCTGCCAATCGTGCCGTACGACAAGGTCGGCTGCGATCAGACAACGACGAAGTATGCCTTTTTCGTATTCAGAGTTGCGTTTACGATGATTATGCAATCGACACGGTCCGCAAGGATTCTTCCCCATATTCGGGCATTGTCCCGGGCCGGGTTGAATGTCGAACACGCCTTCGCCCGAAACGGTTTGCCGACACTCGCGCTTGAGCGTCCCGACGTCAGATTGTATTCACCACGTACTTACCGAGTTCTGCACGATCTCGGAAGGCGTGAGGGATTCGCAAACCTGGGTTTTTACGCCTCGTCCGAACAAAAGTTCGAAGCTTTCGAAGACCCCTTCAAAAGCTGGGTCGCCGGGGCGCTATCCGTCTGGCAGGCGCTGTTGCGTTTTTTTGTCGCCCTGAACATCGTCAACCCCACCAGATGCGGCGCAATTCAGATCCGGAACCAGACAGCGGTCGTCATCATAACGGTGGCGGATTCGCGGCCAAATTCGACGTGGTTGAACTATTCGGACTGGAACTGCGTGTGGATCATCGTTCAGATCATGCGCAGTGTACTTGGCCCGGATTTCGCGCCTGACTCCGTGGCCGTGATGTCAACGTGGGCCAGCCCTGCGGAAATCGACAGACTATTGCCGGGAACCCGGGTGTCATGCGGTTGTCCTCAACTCGAGGTCAGGTTTCCCGGGGCGCTCCTTTCGCGCAGATTTGCTGCAGTCACCTCGACCCCACCGGGTCCGGGGCATTTGTATGAGACGGCGAAATCGCAGCCGTCGCGAACATTGGGCGAAGTGCTGAGGCCCTATCTTCTCGACGGGCAAGTCCAAAACTTGGCAGAGTTTTCGGCAATTCTCGAAGTCAGTCCGCGCACCCTGCAACGCAAGCTCAAGGGAAACGGCCTGACGTTTTCGGCATTGTTGACGCAGGAAAGAACCCGGTTGGCGATGCATATGTTGCGCGACCGCAGCCTGTCGCTGGCCGAGATCAGTACGGCCTTGGGCTACTCAGAACAATCAAGCTTTACCCGTGCATTCAGCAGGACAATGGGTATCGCCCCGGGCGCATGGCAAGGCCTCTACACGCATTGACTTGTCGGAATGGTTTGCCACTTCAGGTGGCGCGAAATGTCAATACAAATACCAGCCAACGTAGCACAGTGAACGAAACGTCTCGTTTGATGGCGCAAATTCTCTACCAACAGGAGATGCTAATGAAATGCTTGGTTCTTTCAGTTATTGCAGCAGCGACCGCATCGCTGGCATCCGCGCAAGAGGATGCCGGACAAGTTCTTTTCACGAATGTACATGTGTTTGACGGGGTCAGCGACACCAGGATTGAAAATGCCAACGTGCTTGTCGAAGGAAACCTGATCAGAAAGTTTTCGACCGAGGCAATCGATGCCGCCGGGGCCACGGTGATCGACGGCGGGGGGCGCACGCTGATGCCGGGCTTGTCCGATACACATACCCACATTGCCTTCGGCTCGCTCAGCCAGGTGAATTTCCTGGTTGGCCTCGAAGGCTACAACTACATTCACTCGACCATCGACGCCGAAGCTATGCTGATGCGCGGCTTCACCTCGATCCGGGACATGGGCGGAAACACATTCGGGCTGAAAAAAGCCATCGACGAGGGGCTGGTTCCGGGGCCGCAGATTTATCCGGCCGGTGGTGCGATCAGCCAAACTGCCGGACACGGCGATTTCCGCTTTCCAAATCAGGCGAACCCCAGCTTTGGCGGCGATCTGGCAGCCCCCTACAAGCAGGGTCACGGCTTCCTGGTCGATGGGGTGCCTGCAGTACTTGCGGCGGTGCGCGAGAACCTGAAATTTGGGGCTTCGCACATCAAGGTGATGGCCGGTGGCGGTTACAGCTCGCCGGCGGACCCTCTGTTGGGTAACCAGTTCACGTTTGAGGAAATCAAGGCCGCTGTCGATACAGCTGCCGATTGGGGCACCTATGTCACCGTACACGCCTATCACCCCAGCGCCATCGAGCGGGCGATCAACGCAGGTGTCAAGGATGTCGGCCACGGCCAGCTTCTGACCAAGGAAATCTTGCAGCGCATGGCGGAAGAGGGCGTGTTCCTCAGCACCCAGCCCTTTACCGTCTGCAACGAACCGCAGTTGGACGATTTCTCGAACGCCAAGCTGGCTCAGGTCTGCGAGGGTACCGCCAATGTTTATCAATGGGCCAAGGAAATTCCGAACCTCAAGGTGACCTACGGTACCGATTTGTTCTTTGTCCCTGCCGAAATGTTCGAGGAGCAGGCAAAAATGATGGAACGCCTTCTACCCTGGTACAAGCCGGTGGAAATTCTGCGCATGGCGACCAGCACGGCCGGGGAACTGTTCGCCTTCAGCGGCGATATGCGCAATCCCTATCAGGAAGGGACCCTGGGCACAGTCGCCGAAGGTGGATATGCCGATCTACTGCTTGTGGATGGCAACCCACTCGAGGACCTGAGCGCGGTGACGAACCACGAGAACCTCAGGATCATCATGAAAGACGGAGTGATCCACAAGAACACGCTGAACTGAACTGCCAACAGACGACTCAGATCAAACCAGCGTGTTCAGGATCAGGAAGATCACCGCCGACATGAGTGCGGCGGCAGGCACAGTGATCACCCAAGCGGCAACGATGGTCATGAAATGCGACCGCCGCACCAGCTTGCGGCGCTGGCGTTCTTCACGCGCCAGACGCAACTCGGCCGGTGTCTGGCTGGCCGAGTTCCGCCGCCGGCGATCGGAATGCCATTCGCGATAGAATCCTACGCCAAAGACACCGCCCACCGCGATATGGGTGGAACTGACCGGCAGGCCCAGCCAGCTTGCGACAATTACCGTGATGGCGGCGGACAATGCCACGCAATAGGCGCGCATCGGGTTCAGCTTGGTGATCTGGCTGCCAACCATGCGGATCAGCTTGGGGCCGAACAGGAACAGGCCGAACGAGATGCCGAACGCCCCGATCACCATCACCCAGCTCGGGATCGATACCTTGGCGGAAAAGCTGCCGAACTCGGTCGCGTGCACGATGGCCGCCAGCGGACCGACCGCATTGGCGACGTCATTGGCACCATGGGCAAAGCTCAACAGCGCCGCCGAAATGACCAACGGTAGGCCGAACAGCGTCTTGACCGACTTGGTGCGGTTCTCCATGCCCTCGGATTTGCGCCGCACCAGCGGCACGGTGATGGCCCAGGACGCTACCGCGGCGACAAGACCGATCAGCAGGGCGTATTCCAGATCGATCTTGACGATCTTTTTCAGTCCCTTGACCGCAAGGTAAGAGGAGAAAGCGCCCGCCATGACAGCCACTAGGATCGGGACCCAGCGGCGCGCGGCGGCGATCTTGTCGTCCTGATACTGGATCTTGTGCTTGATAAGCGCCAGAAACAGTGCCGCGATCGCACCGCCCAGCACTGGCGAGATCACCCAGCTTGCCGCAATCGTGCCCATCGTCGACCAGCTGACCGCCGACAGGCCCGCCGCTGCGACGCCGGCCCCCATCACGCCGCCCACGACCGAATGCGTGGTCGATACCGGTGCACCAACCCATGTGGCCAGGTTCACCCACAGGGCCGAGGATATCAGCGCCGCCATCATCGCCCAGATAAAGACCTGGGTATCCTCGACCGATGCCGGATCGATAATGCCCTTGGAAATGGTCGACACCACGTCACCGCCCGCCAGCAAGGCGCCCGCGCTTTCGGCGATTGCTGCAATGGCGATGGCCCCGCCCATGGTCAGGGCATTGGCGCCCACCGCAGGCCCCATGTTGTTGGCCACGTCATTTGCGCCGATGTTGATGGCCATATAGGCCCCGAACGCCGCCGCCGCGATGACAATGACGTTGCCACTGACACCGCCAAAAAAAACTGACGCCACCAGACCTGCAAGCACGATGAAGGCCAGCGATATGCCCGGTGCAACCAGCGGACGCGAGACATAGCTCGTGGCCGCCTCCACACGCGAGATGCGCTTGAGGTCCTTATCGAGGGATTTCCAGCGGGTTGGTGTCGGTGAATCGGTCATGATCTTTCGGCAGCAGGTGTCACGTCGCGCCCGCGACTAGTCGCTTGCCCCCCGACTCGCAAGAGAAACGTCAAAAAACCTTCGTGAATGCGCTACAATTGACGCAGAATGGCCTGCAGTTCGGGTTCGTTCACCCGGTTGGCAGCATCTGCCGGAGACATCCATTTCCGCTTGCGCTCATGCGCCTCGGGGTAATCGTCTGACAGGCTGTCGACCAGCAACCGGTAGACGCTGGTCCGGACGGTCTGCGACGACCCGTCATCCAGCACCTTGTCATAGGAATACCGTCCCACCGGGTCTTGCCAGACATTCGCCTTGCGCACGCCGGCCTCTTCCCACGCCTCGCGAAGTGCGCTTTCCGGCCCGTCCAGCCCGTCGATGGGCCAGCCCTTGGGCACGATCCAGCGGCCCGATCCCCGGCTGGTGATCAGCAGAACCTCGTCGCCGCGCTTGGTGGGCCGCGTGCACAGCGCCGCAACCTGCACCCCGTCAGGGCGCCGGACCAGAGGTCGCACAACCTCTTCCCAAGCTTTCCGTAACCGTTTGTTCATCGGACCGATTTCGTGTTCGCGCTGATAAATCGATGCCGCTTTAAATAAAGGTTTCGCGGTCGGATTCAACGGGAGGCGCAGAATTTATTCACAACCGTCACCGGGTTGCGCCGGTTTCCGCCATATCGCATTCTGCGCCGGTCAAACAGCACGGGGACAGGCATGGGCAAGGCAAGGATCGGGGTCTACGGTC
The DNA here is from genome assembly GCF_059613285.1 of Ruegeria sp. BHSB058. NCBI lineage: Bacteria > Pseudomonadati > Pseudomonadota > Alphaproteobacteria > Rhodobacterales > Roseobacteraceae > Ruegeria > Ruegeria sp. BHSB058. Next base: position 32,228 of record NZ_JBXWSF010000005.1, read on the forward strand.
TGGGAACGATGGGCAGCGCATTGGCCCTGAACTTTGCCGAAAATGGCATCCCCATCTGCGTCACAAATCGCGAGGTGGACTGGATCGATCCATTCGTGACCCGGGCCGGGCCATTGGCCGACAGGATCAGCACGGCCCCAACCCTGGCAAAGTTTGTCGCGCAGCTCGAAACCCCGCGCCTGATTCTGCTGATGATCCCGTCGGGCGCGCCGGTTGATGCCATGATCGATGCTATCCGCCCGCTTCTGTCGCCCGGCGATACCCTGATCGATGCTGGCAACGCCGATTTCAACGACAGCCGCCGCCGCTCGGCAGAGTTTGCGGGAACGGGGCTGCACTTCGTCGGCATGGGCGTTTCCGGCGGAGAAGAGGGCGCGCGCCACGGCCCTTCGATGATGGTGGGCGGCTCGGATCACAGCTGGCACCACCTGCGACCGTTGCTGGAACCGATTGCCGCCAAGTTCGACGGAGATCCTTGCGTCGCGCATCTTGGCCCTGACGGCGCGGGGCATTTCGTCAAGACTGTGCACAACGGCATCGAATATGCCGACATGCAGATGATTGCAGAAATCTACGGCCTCCTGCGCGATGGGGCAGGGTGGGAGGCACCGCGCATCGGCGCGCTGTTCCGGCGTTGGGAAACCGGCCCGCTTGCCTCGTTCCTGGTCGAGGCCACCGCCCGCGTCCTGCTAGCCACCGATCCGCTCTCGGGCCGACCGATGGTCGACATGATCCGCGATCGGGCCGGCCAGAAGGGCACCGGGCGCTGGACCGTGATCGAGGCGCTGAAACTGGGCCAGTCCGCCTCGGTTATCGAGGCCGCCGTCGGCGCCCGCGCTTGGTCGTCCGCCAAACCCGCCCGGCTGGCCGCCGCCGCGCAGTTGCCGCCCGCAGATTGCACAGTGTCGACTCCCCATCCAGATTTGCTGACGCAGGCTCTTTTTGCAGGCCGCCTTCTGGCACATCTTCAGGGCTTCGACATCCTTCGCGCCGCCTCGGCCGAATACGGCTGGTCGCTGGATCTTGCCCGCATCGCCGAGATCTGGCGCGCGGGCTGCATAATCCGCTCATCCCTGCTCGACGACCTCGCCCCGGCCCTGCGTGAAAGGCCCGAACGCCCAGCCTTCCTCGCCCCGGCCGTACCGGACCTTCTCGCCCCCGCGTTGCAAGGCCTCCGGGCTATCGTGGCGCAGTCAATCACCTCGGGCCTGCCGGTTCCCGCGCTCTCCTCCGCGCTCGGCTGGTACGACAGCATCCGCCAGGCCACCGGCACCGCCAACCTGATCCAGGCACAACGCGATTTCTTCGGCCATCACGGGTTCGAGCGCACCGATCGCCCGGGGGAAACGCATGGCGAGTGGGGATAGGCGGGATAAACTGAAGAGTTCAGCACCGTCGAAAGAAAGTCTACCCCAAGCCGCTCCGGTCAGGTTGCAGAGATCGACCCGATCAGATCACAACCCTAACCGATGCCCAACTCAAAGTAATCGTAGCCTTCGGGCGGATTGACGTCCCAGGGCGCAACCATCCTGAACCCCAGCCGTTCATACAGGCGTCGGGCTGGCAATTGACGCTCCCCGGTTGTTAGCCTGACGTTGAGATATCCTTGTTCTCTGGCCAGCTTGATCACCGCCTCGCAAAGGGCATGTGCAACGCCGCTTTTTCTGAAAGCAGGAGCAACGAACATCGATTTCAGCTCACAGTTTTCACCATCCATTCGATAGGTCGCCACCGTTCCCGCCGGTTTGCTGCCCAAATAAGCAACAAGGACATTTCCTTGCGGCGGAAGGTACACAGCCGGAAGTTGTGGTGAGCGCTGAAAAAACCACGACCCCCGGTAGTACTCTTCGATGGTTTCCAGGTCGTCGTGGTAGAGAACTTTGTTCGCTTCATACAAACCTCGCATGAGACTTGCCGCGTGGTTGATCTCAGCCTGCGATCGTGCTTCGCAAATGTTCATAACTTTCTACTCCCGCACATGTGGGGCAAGTCGATCTTAACACCGGTTCTGCTATGATGCACACGACGATGAGAGTTTCCTTTGCTCCGCCAGCAGGCTCAGGGCCCAAAACGCTCGGTGAATTTCACCGGCAATATCCAGGTAGCGAGGATTTCTTCGTCCCCATCCAAAAGCGGCAACAGATCCGGGATCGAATTTTCCAGATCAACGGACGTGACACTGTTAGGGTGGTTCAGCCCCTGTATCATATAGGAAATCTGCTTGATCCGAAAACCGACCGGGTCTCCTTCCGGGGCATCCGGATCAACCACCTTCCCTTGCTGCGTCGAATATCGCGGTGCCAGCCCCGAGTATGACATTTCTAGCCTGAGCGTCCCGCTTTCGGCGTCGATTTCCCAATGGTCGGTGACCGCAGCATGACCACGACTTTCAGTAACCCGCGATACCGAACGGCGCATGTTGACCATGCTAACGCGGGTGGTCGAACTTGGGGTCAGATCGTCGGTGGCAAACCGGCCCGCGTTGAAGATACGCCACTTGACCGCTTCGTTGCGACCCCATGTAAACAGCCGCATGTTGAGATAGCCGGTATCCCGCCGCGGCTTTCCTTCGGGATTCAGATCGGAATGCGTTTCACCCAGGATAATCAGCAGGTTGGCCCCCGCCCAAGCGCCTTTTGTCCAGGGGGCCAGCGTCCAGCCCTCAGGCAACAAACTCTGAGCCGCCTCGGAACTAACCTTCAAATACAGAAAGACTTCCTCGGAAATCGTGGACCCCAGCGGTGTTTCTGCCCGCGATTGAGACGGTAACGCGCTCAGAAGCAGGACCAGAAAGATAACGAAACGCCTGACTAACATTGTGCACCTCCTGAAGGAAGCAGCGCCAAGTCAATCCAGAGTACATGCTTTGTGGCCGCAAAACAAACGGCGCACTCTAAAACGTTGAGCGGCCGGTTGGTTTCTTTGGCGTTACCGGCCTTTCGCGCAATTTTCGTGTTATGCTTTGGCAGTAAACCGGAGGGGGCCATGGCATTCGAGGAATTTCGCAAACAGGAATTGGACGGCTGGGACAAGCGGGCCGAGAATTACGAAACCCTGACCGCGCGTGTCACGACCCAGGCAATCCCCGCCCTGCTCAGCGCCATTCGCGCGCGCGTCGGTCTGAAAGTGCTCGACATCTGCACCGGGCCGGGTTTCGCCGCGGGCGCCGCCGACGCAATCGGGGCGCATGCCGAAGGCGTTGATTTTGCGCCTTCCATGGTCCGAACCGCAGCCCGACGCTTTCCACACGTGCCTTTCCGGGAGGGAGACGCGCTTGCGCTCGATGCACAAGACGAAAGCTATGACGCCGCAATCTGCAACTTTGGCGTCTTTCACTTCACGGACCCAACGAAAGCATTTTCCGAAGCCTTCCGTGTCATCCGACCGGGCGGGCGCTACGCCTTCAGCCAGTGGTGCTCGCCGAAAGACTCCGCATTGTTCGCCACGGTTTTCGGAGCGGTCTTGCGGCACGCGGACATGAGCGAAGTCCCGCCGTCACCAGACGCATTCGCCTATTCCGACCGCGATCTGTGCGCAAAAGCACTGATGGTCACAGGTTTTGAAGATATACAAGTCATCGACGTTCCAAGTTGTTACCATGGTCAATCAAGCGGCTTCTGGTCCGAGTTCCTGCAATTCAGCGTTCGAACGCCCATCATCATGGACCAGCAAACACCCCAAGCCGTGAAGGCAATCGAATCCGACGTCACCGAGGGCATTCTCAAGTTTGAACGCGACGGAGCGGTCGCTATCCCAATGCCGAGTTTTGTCGTCTCGGGAACAAAACCTTCCTGAGAATTCCGCGTCGGAAAACACGTCCATTCCATCTCCCTCTCAAGCGGGCGCGATAGGCCCTTGTCCGACTTCGTCAAGGAACTCCAAAATAAATGCATTCAAAGCCTCGGGCGCGTCCTCATGAACGATGTGCGATGCGTTCTCGATCATTTTGATCCGCGCATCCGAAAGGCAATGGAACAGCCCGTCAAGAAGCAGCTTGAAAAGCGGTGGGCTGTCGGTGCCGCCAATCAGAAGCACGGGAACACGGACATTCTGGAATGTCTTTCCACACAGATCAGGGAACCCCTGATACAGGGCCAGTGCGCGGTCAGGCCCCCGATTGTCCCAGACCTGCGCAAAACGTTCCTCCGACAAGGCTTCGAAATACCGCTCGCCCAGCACCCCTCGGGCAAAGATTTCAACAGCCAGCTTGTCCTCCCCCCTGCGAAAAGCCTTTTCCGAAGGGCCCACGGTTCGTGCACCGAATTTCATGATTGCGAAGGCAAGCCGGGGCTCCGAAACCAGAAGCCGGATCAATTGATTTGCCGTCGGCGGAATGCTCACGTGCATCGAAATCGCTGGCGGTTCAATCAGGATGAGACTGCGAAACAGCGCTGGTACTTGCTCGGCGGCCAAAAGTGAAACAAGCGCGCCCCAGGAATGCCCGACGACATGCGCAGGCCCGGCATCCATTGCTCTGAACAGAGCGGCAAGATCATCGACATGGGCTTGAATGGGATCGGGCGCATCTGACGGTATTGGCGCGTTGGGCGCGTGAAAGCGGCGGCTATAGGCGATGGTGCGAAAGCGTTGCGGAAAAACATCGATCTGATGGGACCATGTTCGCAAATCCGACGCGCTGCCATGCACAAGCACCAACGGGTCGCCGCCACCTTTTTCCAAGGCAGCAAGAACGGTGCCGTTCACCTCCACCGATTGGACCGAGGTCAAGTTGAGCATGTCCGTAAGCATAGCACAAACCGCACGCGTCTTTAATCGTGACCACGGCTGTCTGCGAAGGTTACCGGAAAATGCCCGAACACCCCCATTGCATCCCCCGCCCCAATCGGCAAGCTGGCGGGTAAGGAGAGAGCACCATGACCGAACAGCTGACAGGGGACTATGACTATGTGATCGTCGGTGGAGGTACCGCCGGCTGCGTGCTCGCCAACCGCCTGAGCGAAAATCCCGATACTCGGGTGTTGTTGCTCGAAGCGGGCGGCAACGACCTCTATCACTGGGTGCATATCCCCGTGGGTTACCTCTATTGCATCGGCAATCCCCGCGTCGACTGGATGATGAAGACAGCCGAGGAACCAGGGCTGAACGGTCGCTCGCTGGTCTATCCACGCGGCAAGGTTCTGGGCGGCTGCACCTCGATCAACGGCATGATCTACATGCGCGGGCAGGCCGCCGATTACGACGGCTGGCGGCAGATGGGCAATACGGGTTGGGGCTGGGACGACGTGCTGCCCTATTTCCGCAAATCCGAGGATCACCACAAGGGCGAGACCAATCTCCACGGGGCAGGGGGCGAGTGGAAGGTGACCACCCAGCGCGTCAGCTGGGACATCCTGCGCGCCTTTCAGGAGGGTGCGCAGGAATTCGGCTACGGCCCCACCCCGGATTTCAATTCCGGCAACAACGAAGGCTCGGGTTTCTTCGAGGTGAACCAGAAAAACGGGGTCCGCTGGAACACCACCAAGGCCTTCCTGCGCCCGGCGTTAAAACGCCCCAACCTGCGGGTGCTGACCCATGCGACAACCGACCGGCTGATCCTGGATGGCCGCCGCGTCACCGGCGTCGTCTTTCGCTACAAAGGCCGCCTCCTGACCGTTACTGCCCGGGCCGAGGTGCTGCTCGCCGCGGGTGCCATCAACTCGCCCAAGCTGTTGGAGTTGTCCGGCATCGGCCAGCCCGACCGCCTTTCTGCCCTGGGTATCACGCCCATTCTTGACCTGCCGGGAGTGGGTGAGAACCTGCAGGACCACCTGCAGATCCGCACCGTGTTCAAGGTCTCGGGCACTCAAACCCTGAACGAAACGGCCAACTCTGTGCTGGGTCGCATCGGTATCGGCCTGAAATACGCACTTTCCCGCTCCGGCCCGCTCAGCATGGCGCCTAGCCAGTTCGGCCTCTTCACCAAATCCGACCCCGCGCTCGCCACGCCCGATCTCGAATACCATGTCCAGCCGCTCTCCACGGACAGGCTCGGCGACCCTCTGCACCCGTTTCCGGCCATCACTGTCTCGGTCTGCAATCTGCGCCCCGAAAGCGTGGGCCACAGCCACATCACCACCAGCCAGCCCGACCCGCAGCCGCATATCCGCCTCAACTACCTCAGCGCCGAGCGCGACAAACAGGTCGCTGTCGCCGCCGTCAAACAGACGCGCCGGATCATGACCGCGCGGGCGCTGCAACCTTACTGCCCACAGGAATTCCTGCCGGGTCCGGAAATCGCCACCGATGCCGACCTTCTGCGCGAGGCCGGAAACATCGCCACCACGATTTTCCACCCGGTCGGAACCTGCAGGATGGGCGCCGACCCGATGGCCGTCACCGCACCAGATCTGCGCGTCCACGGCCTTTCGGGTCTGCGCGTGATCGACGCCTCGATCATGCCGAAAATCGTCAGCGGCAATACCGCCTCCCCGGTCATCATGATCGCCGAGAAAGCCGCCGACATGATCCGCACTTCATCTTTTTGAGGATACTCCGGGGGAGGCGCGGCTCGCCGCGCCGGGGGCAGAGCCACCTATGACCGCGGCTTTGCCCGCAATGTCGGGTCGGCTGCTGTGGGGTCCTCCGGCCAGGGATGTTTGGGGTATTGCGCTCGCATGTCCTTGCGCACGTCCGCATAGGACCCGGCCCAGAATCCCGGCAGATCGCGGGTAATCTGGATCGGTCGCCGCGCCGGCGACAAAAGCGTGATCTTCAAAGGCTCGCCCCCGATCACCGGGTGCTGCGTGACCCCGAACAACTCCTGCAACCGCACCGAAATCTCCGGCACCGCGCCACCATAGTCGATCGGCACTTTCCGCCCCAGCGGCGTGGTAAAGGACCCCGGCGCGCGGCGGTCCAGATCCTGCAACTGCTCCCAGCTCAGTGCGGTCCTGAGCGCGGGCAGCAGGTCGAACCGCTTCCATTCTTCGGCGCTGCGCACGCCGGACAGCATCGGCAACAACCACTCCTCCAGACTTGCCAGCAGCCCCTGTTCGGAAAAATCCGGCAGATCGGCACCGTTTTCCCGCACCAGTTCCACCCGCGCGGCGAGACGCGCGGCCGCGCCTTCCAGCCGCAAGCCCAGATCGCGCACCCCGTCCAGCATCGCCGCCGCCACCGCCGCGTCGGGCGCGTCTTTCCAGACCCGGTCCTCCAGCGTGATCGCGCCGAAGCGCTCCTGTTGCCGCGCCACCACCCTGCGGTCGCGCCTTGACCATTCGCAGACGTCCACCCAGACAATCTGCTCACCAAACAGCTCCCGGATGTCCCGTTCCGAGATCTGGGCGGCCAGCCGAACCCGGGCTTCGCGCGGATTGCCATCGGTATCGATTGCCACAAGATACGGCACCCCTGCCAGCCCGTCTCCGGCCTCCAACACGGCGCCTTTGCCGCCCGACAGAACGAACCTGGGTGTGCCCCCCTTGCGCCGCTGCCCGATACGGTCGGGATAGGCCAGCGCCGCCATGGCCGCGACGCTCATCCGCTCGTCAGAGGATTTCGTCTGCCCGCGCAGCCGCTTCGCCTCGGCCCGCACTCGCTCCAGCACACTCATGTGCAGCGCATAGGGCCGGTTGCGCTGAAACGTCTTTGCATCCCGCAATGCCTCCAGCCGCAGGCTCAGATCCACCGGCGCGCCCTTCAGCGGATCACGTTCGGCCATCAGCGCCGCCAAAGGTGCTGCCTCGCCCCCCGCCGTCACCAGCATATGCCCCAGACGCGGGTGCAGGGGCAGGGCGGCCAGCGCCCGCCCGTGATCGGTGATCCGTCCCTTGCCATCCAGCGCGCCCAGCATCGCAAGCAACGCCCGCGCCTCGGCCATCACCTCATTGGGCGGCTGCGTCAGAAAGGCCAATTCTGTCGGCTCGGCCCCCCATAGCGCCAGCTCCAGCGCCAGTCCGGTCAGGTCCGCCGCCTCGATCTCGGCAGGTGGAAAGGCGGCCAGCGCCCCGTCCTCGCCCCTGGACCACAGCCGGTAACACACACCTTCGGCCACCCGGCCCGCGCGACCCGCCCGCTGGGTCGCCTCTGCCCGCGTCACCCGCTCGGTCACCAGCCGTGACAGTCCCGCGCCCGGATCGAACCGCGCCCGCCGGGCCTGGCCCATATCGATCACCACCCGGATGTCGGGAATGGTCAGCGAGGTTTCCGCGATCGAGGTCGCCAGTACCACCTTGCGCCCCGCCGACACCGGCGCAATCGCCGCCCGCTGCGCGGCAAAGGGCATCGCGCCGAACAGGGGGCGCAGCACGCAACTTTCGGGCAATCGTTTCGCCAGCGCCGCCTCGGTCCGACGGATCTCGCCCTCGCCTGGCAGAAACACCAGCATCCCGCCGCCTGTCCCGCGTGTCTCCCGCTCGGCCCGGACGACCAGATCGGCCAGCGCGTCCAGACGCCGCGCCTGCGGCCCCAGCGGACGCTCCAGCCAGCGTGTCTCCACCGGATAACTCCGCCCCTCGGAACTGACCAACGGCGCATCCATCAGCACCGCCACCGGTTCGGCATCCAAGGTTGCCGACATCGCCAGCAGGATCAGGTCGTCCCGCAGCGCGCCCGCCACTTCCAGACACAGCGCCAGTCCCAGATCGGCATTCAGGGAGCGTTCGTGAAACTCGTCAAAGATCACCGCGCTCACGCCGGGCAGGTCCGGTTCGGATTGCAGCATCCGGGTCAGGATGCCTTCGGTCACGACCTCGATCCGCGTCGCCCCGGACACCCTGGCATCGCCCCGAACGCGATACCCCACGGTCTCGCCCGCGCGTTCCCCCAGCGTCTCGGCCATGCGCTCGGCGGCGGCCCGCGCCGCCAGCCTGCGCGGTTCCAGCATCACGATGCGGCCCTCGCACAGCCCTGCCTCCAGCATCGCCAGTGGCACTTTTGTGGTCTTGCCTGCCCCCGGCGGAGCCTGCAACACCGCCCGCCCGCGCGCTTTCAGCGCGGCAATCAGATCGGGCAGGGCATCATCTATCGGCAATTGGTCCATGCCGTCTTATCGCCAAAGCACAGACCGGCGTCCAGTTCGCCTGCGGCAAATCCCGCCGCTTCCGACACTGGACAAACCCCGTCCCGCTACGTCATCAAGGGCAAAATTCCGGGAAGGGGGCGCGCATGAACATCGCAGAGCTTGGCGACAAGGTACTGACCGGCGACCGCCGGGCGCTGGCGCGCGCGATCACCCTGGTCGAAAGCAAGCGCCCCGACCACCGCGCACAGGCGACCGAACTGCTCGAATATCTTGCCCCCGCCGGTCGTCAGGCCCTGCGCATCGGTCTGTCCGGCACGCCGGGGGTGGGCAAATCCACCTTCATCGAATCCTTCGGCATGCTGCTGACCGGGCAGGGGCTGCGCGTTGCCGTGCTTGCAGTCGATCCCAGCTCGGCCCGATCCGGCGGCTCGATCCTCGGCGACAAGACCCGGATGGAGCGCCTCAGCCGCGAGCGGAATGCGTTTATCCGACCATCCCCCAGCCAGACCCATCTGGGCGGCGTCGCCCGCCGCACGCGCGAGGCGGTGGCGCTCTGCGAGGCGGCAAGCTTTGATGTGATCCTGATCGAAACCGTGGGCGTCGGCCAGTCCGAAACCGTGGTTTCGGAAATGTCCGACCTGTTCCTGCTGCTGTTGGCGCCCGCCGGTGGCGACGAGTTGCAGGGCGTCAAGCGCGGCATCATGGAAATGGCCGACTTGATTCTCGTCAACAAGGCAGACGGTGCCCTTAGGGAAACCGCGATCCGAACCTGCGCCGATTATGCCGGCGCGCTGCGGCTGCTGCGCAAACGCCCGCAGGATCCGGCCGGTTTTCCCAAGGCTCTGATGGTCTCGGCGGTCGAAGAACAGGGGCTGGCCGAGGCATGGGTTGAAATGCAGGCGCTGGTCGACTGGCGCAAGGAAAACAGCCACTGGGATGCCAATCGCTCCGCACAGGCCCGCTACTGGTTCGATCAGGAAGTGCGCCATGCCCTGCTTGCGCGCCTCGACACCGCCGAGGCCCGGGCCAACATGGCACGGCTCAACAACGAAGTGGCGCAGGGGACGCTCAGCCCCGCCGCCGCCGCCGAACGCATGCTGGCAACGCTCTCGGGGGCCTGATCCCCACTTCATCTTTTTTCAAATACTCAAGCCGAAGGCATGGCCCGGTACGGGCTATTCCGCCGAACCTTGCAAACTTCGCAAGCTTCTTGAAAGATTCCGCATCCGCCATCTTGACCCTTCCGGCGATTCCTCCTAAACGCATCCAACCAGTTTTCGGGCGCGACTTCGGGTTGCGCCCCTTGTGATTTGGCAGAAGGCCGGATGCCCTGCCACCAGAAACAAAGGATGTAACCATGTCGCGCCGTTGCGAACTGACCGGAAAAGGCCCGATGACTGGCAACAATGTCAGCCACGCCAACAATAAAACCAAGCGTCGTTTTCTACCCAACCTTAACGATGTTACGCTGCAGTCGGAAACCCTGGGCCGTGGCGTCAAGCTGCGCATCTCGGCTTCCGCTCTGCGCTCGGTTGATCATCGCGGTGGTCTGGACGCGTTCCTGGCCAAGGCCAAGGACGAAGACCTGTCCGCCAACGCGCTGAAAGTCAAAAAAGAGATCGCCAAGGCCCAAGCCTCGGCCTGATAGCTTTCGAAAGTCGGATTTTGAAACCCCGTACTATGCCGGTACGGGGTTTTTGCTTGTGTGCTGTCCGCGCGACGGGCAACTGCAAATCTGCTAGGATGCGCCTCCAAAGGGAGACCGCTCATGGCAGAGTTCTATTCCAGCGCCCACCGGCATCTGCAGGACAAGTTCGAAACCCGAAGACTGGCCGATGCGCTGCACGACAGGGTCATGCGCTCGGCACTGGCCCCGATGGACCGCAGGTTCATCACGGCCAGCGACTTCTTTTTCCTGTCCACCATCGACCACCTCGGTTTTCCCTCGGTTTCCTACAAGGGCGGCGCACCCGGCTTCGTACGCATCCTCGACGACCGCACGCTGTGTTTTCCGATCTATGACGGCAACGGTATGTTCTATTCGGCCGGAAACATCGCCGATACCGCCAGAGTCGGCATGCTGTTCATCGATTTCGAGCAGCCCCGCCGCCTGCGCCTGCACGGGCGGGCACAAGGGTCGACGTCATCGCCCTTGCTCGACACCTATCCCGGGGCGCTTATGGTGGTGCGGGTCGATCTGGAAAACATCTTTACAAACTGCCCCCGCTATATCCACCGCTACCAGCGTCAACAGGCTTCGGATTTCGTGCCACGGCCCGGCGTCGAAACGCCCGTCCCTGACTGGAAACGCGTCGACTACCTGCAGGAGCTGCTGCCGGAACCGGACCGCAAGAAAGCGGCGGCAAGCGGTGAGACAACCACCGAAACCGAGTATCGGCGGAAATTCTGGAAAGGTCTGGAGTAGGCCCATCTCCTGTGGCGGAGTTCCGGTCTTTTATTGCGTGTACAAAAGATTGAAAAGAATGGTCATTAATTGATCTGAATCATTGTTTTTTTTACGGTTTGTGGCAATGATTTTTCATCAGGTCACCATCTACTGAGCGAGGTAGAGGACCATGCCGACACTTCAGCAATTGCTCAATTCCAAAAGTCAGAAGGTTCTGACAATTCATCCGACCGCGACGGTTCTGGATGCCATCCAGAAAATGGCCGACGCCGATGTCGGTGCAATCGTGGTAGTGCAGGGCGGCAAGGTGATGGGGATTTTCACCGAACGCCACTATGCGCGCGAAGTGTTCCTCAAAGGCCGCTCCTCTCCGAAAACACGGGTGGGCGATGTCATGGCGACCCGGGTCTCCTACGCGCCGCCCGACCAGACCGTGCAGGAGGCGATGGCGGTCATGACCGACCTGCGCGTGCGCCATTTGCCGGTGATGGATCAGGGGCAACTTGTGGGCATCGTGTCGATGGGCGATCTGGTCAAAAGCATCATCAGCGACCAGCAATTCGTGATCGAACAACTGGAACGCTATATCAGTGGTTGACCCCGTGTCCGCCAGGGGCCCCAGCGCCCTGCTGTCGCAGGGTCGCGCAATGCGCTTGAAGCACCGCGTCCGCAAGGCGTATGCAATGACTCAAATGAACCATCCGTTCCGCCCATATCTGGCGCTTGTGTTGTCGCTGCTGCTGGTCCTCACTGGCCAAAGCCTTGCCGTTTCGCGCGGGATGAGCGCCGCTATGGGCCAGATGGAACTGTGCACCGGCACTGGCCCGGTCATGGTCTACATGGACGAACAGGGCCAGCCGACGAAACCGCCGCATTACTGCCCCGACTATGCCCTGACCCTTTTGGGTGCGGTTCTGCTGGACCAGTCACCGCTGCCCGCCGCACCGGATCACGACCGGCCCGCAGCCCTTTACGCAATAGATCTGAACGCTCCTGTACCGCATCTGCACGCCGCCGCGCGCGCGCCTCCACTTGTTGTCTGATTTTCGCATTCAACTCGCAATACAGACAATCAAGACAATGGGAGAGGCGCCATGTCGCTCAAATCCACCCTGCTTACCGCAGTTGCAACCCTGACCCTGGCCGGTGCCGCGCTGGCCGACGGCGCGATCGTGATCGAAGACGCCTATGCCCGCTCGTCAGGCAAGAATGCCAAGGCCGGGGCCGCATTCATGACCATCACGAACCAGTCTGATGCCGATGACCGTCTGATTGACGCGAAATCGGGCGTGGCCGGCCGCGTCGAGCTGCACACTCACCAGATCAACTCCGAAGGCGTGGCCCAGATGGTCCATGTCGAAGAAGGTTTCGTCATTCCCGCGAACGAGGCCCACAATCTGCAGCGCGGCGGCGACCATGTGATGTTCATGGGGATCAAGGCTCCCTTCGAGCAGGGCGCAACGATCCCGGTCACGCTGATCTTTGAAAACGCCGGCGAGATCGAGGTCGAGATCCCCGTCGATCTGAACCGCTGATCCGGCAGGCGGCAGCGCCTGTCTTCGCACCGCGCTGCGGCCCTCGTCAATGCGTCAGGCCGGGTATCCCCCGGCCTGTTGCCGTTGCGCCCTTCGGCAATCGCATACAGCCGGCCTGGTGGCCGCGCGTTTCGTGTTACGATGGGGCTGTAAAGCGGTGCCGCAGCTATTGCGCCCACGCGCCGGGATTGGTGATTGAGGGTTTTGACCATGGACATGAAAAAGTTACTCGAAGACTTCGACGCGGCGTATAACGACGCCTTCAACCGGGGTGACGCCGCGGCCTGCGCCGCGTTCTTTACCGAGGATGTCGTCCTGCTGGCGCCCGGTCAGCCCATGATCCGCGGCCGCGCCGCGTTCGAGGAAGTCTACCGCTCGCGGATGGAAGTCTCCGACGGTGGCACCCATACCAATGCGCTGATCGAATACGGTGTCGAGGGCGACATGGCCTATCAGATCGGAACCTACGCCGTCATCGGTGCAACCCCGCCCGAAGAGGGCAAGTTCGTCAACGTCCTGAAACGCCAGCCCGATGGTACCTGGAAGGTCGCCGTCTCTATCTTCAACAGCGACCGGCCTTAAAGCGTTTCTAGCAACTGTATTTCCCAAGCGGCCTGAGCCGACCGGTTTTGCTGAGATTTGAGGAGTGCGTTCACGATTGTGACCAGCTTTCTAGCGACTGCTGTGATGATGACCTTGTTTGGCTTTTCCGCGTCCCGAAAACGATCTGCGAAAATCTTGAGAATTACAGTTGCTAGAATGTAGCCGCCAGCCGCGTGCCCTGATTGATCGCGCGCTTGGCATCCAACTCGGCGGCGACATCCGCACCCCCGATCACATGTGGGGTGATACCCTGCTCGATCAGCGCGTCCGCCAGTGACCGTTCGGACACCTGACCGGCACACAGCACTATGGTGTCGGCCGCAATCACCGTCGGGTCCGCGCGCTCTTCGCCAAAGCTGACATGCAGACCGTCATCGTCGATGCGCTCATAATTCACGCCGCCCACGAAATTGACGTTCTTCATCTTCAGTGTTGCCCGGTGAATCCAGCCGGTGGTTTTGCCAAGACCCTTTCCATGCGCCTGTTTCTTGCGCTGCAACAAGGTGACCTGACGCGCGGGCGCGCTGGGTTGCGGCCCATCGGGCGCCAACCCCGCACGGTGTTCAGCCGGGTCCGTCACGCCCCATTCCTTCATCCACAAGGGCAGGTCGGTCGTGGCGCTGTGACCCTCTTCCAGCAGGAACTCGGACACATCAAAACCGATACCACCGGCCCCGATCACGGCAGCAGACTTGCCAACCACGGCCTTGCCGCGCAGTACGTCGATGTAACTCAGCACGTTGTCCCGATCCTGCCCCGGTATCTGCGGATCACGCGGGCTGACACCGGTGGCGATGACCACCTCGTCAAAGCCGGTCAGGTCATCTGCGCCTACCTCGCGGTTCAGTTCGACGGTCACGCCCAGATCATCCATCATGGTGCGGTACCAGTCGACAAGGCCCCAGAATTCTTCTTTCCCCGGCACCTGCTTGGCCATGTTCAGCTGCCCGCCGACCTCATCAGCGCGGTCGAACAAGGTAACATCGTGGCCGCGCTGGGCCGCGATCATTGCGGTCGACAGACCGGCAGGGCCTGCCCCCACAATGGCAATGGATTTGCGCGTTTTGGCCGGTTCAATCACCAGCTCTGTCTCATGACAGGCGCGCGGGTTCACGAGGCACGAGGTCAGCTTGCCGCTGAACGTGTGATCCAGACAGGCCTGATTGCAGGCAATGCAAGGCGCGATCTTCGCGGCCTCACCCGCAATCGCCTTGGCCACGAAATCCGCATCCGCCAGCATCGGGCGGGCCAGCGAGACCATGTCGGCGCAACCGGTCGACAGAACCTCTTCGGCCACCTCGGGGGTGTTGATCCGGTTCGATGTGATCACTGGTATCCCCACCTTGCCCATCAGCTTCTTGGTCACCCAGGCAAAGGCCGCGCGCGGCACGCTGGTGGCAATGGTAGGGATCCGCGCCTCGTGCCAGCCAATGCCGGTGTTGATGATCGTGGCCCCGGCCTTTTCGATCTCCTGCGCCAGTTGCACCACCTCGTCATGGGTCGATCCGTTGGGTACCAGATCGATCATCGACAGCCGGTAGATGATGATGAAATCGGTGCCCACCGCCTCGCGCGTGCGGCGCACCACCTCGATCGGCAGGCGCATCCGGTTCTCATAGGACCCGCCCCAGCGGTCGGTGCGCTTGTTGGTGTGGGTGACGAGGAACTGGTTGAGGAAATAGCCTTCGGATCCCATGATCTCGACCCCGTCATAGCCCGCCTTCCGCGCCAGCACGGCGGCGTTGACGATGTCACCGATCTGCTTCTCGATCCCTTCCTCGTCCAGCTCATGCGGCGGGAACGGAGAAATCGGCGATTTCACCGGGCTGGGCGCCACGCATTTCGGCCCATAGGCATAACGCCCCGCATGCAGGATCTGCATCGCGATCTTGCCGCCCGCGTCATGTACGCGCTGCGTCACGATGGAATGGTGCGCCACGTCCTTGTCGCTCACCATCATCGAGGCCCCCGGCAGGACCGAGCCTTCAGGGTTCGGACCAATCCCACCCGTCACCATCAAGGCCACGCCGCCCCGCGCCCGGTTGGCGTAAAACTCGGCCACCCGGTTCCAGTCGCCGGTCTCCTCAAGCCCCGTATGCATCGAGCCCATCAGCACGCGGTTTTTCAACGTGGTAAAGCCCAGATCCAGCGGGGCTAGCATATTCGGGTACGCAGTCATGGCGGAACTCTCCCTCCTGAATTTGCCCGCTAGATTGACGTTCGCGTCAACTTTGTCACGCGAAACCCCACGTCACCCTCTTTGCCTTGGCGTCGGTGATTGCTAGAGGTGGGCGGAACAACCCGATGAGGCCGCGCATGACCCCCGAAGAAATCGCCAAACTGCCCTATCGCCCCTGCGTCGGGCTGATGCTGATGAATGCCGAGGGCAAGATCTTCGTGGGACAGCGCAACGACCGCCACGCGGACGCCTGGCAAATGCCGCAGGGCGGTGTGGACAAGGGCGAAGATCCCCGCGTCGCAGCCCTGCGCGAGCTGTGGGAAGAAACCGGGGTCACAGCTGATCTGGTCGAAATCATCGCCGAAACCAAGGGCTGGCTGCCCTATGACCTGCCCCATGACATCGTGCCCCATATCTGGAAAGGCCGCTATCGCGGGCAGGAACAGAAATGGTTCCTGTTGCGCTTCACCGGCGCTGACGATCAGATCAACATCGAAACCGACCACCCTGAATTTACCCGCTGGAAATGGCAAAAACCCGACCAGCTGATCGCCGAAATCGTACCCTTCAAGCGCGATGTGTATGAGCGCGTGGTCGAGGCTTTTTCCAGCCACTTGGGCAAGTTATAATCGCTTGGGGTGTTGTTAAAAACGGGCTGCTTTGCAGGCAATCCGGATATGTGCAACTGCGGCAATTGCCGCCGCAGCAATACTTGGCGGTTGCAGCCAAGATATGCAAACCAGGCATTACCAGCCAGCTTCGAAATCCGCTTCAATGCCGCACTTTCGCCGCGATACCGAAAACCGAAAACTGCGGGACGAGACTGTCATCTCGATGGATTGATGATAGGTTAGTCTCCTAGAATGCGGTTCTTTGATTAAACTCTTTTCGGGAGCAAGTTTTTAGGTTTCTTTCTTTGTGCTGAGGGTGCTATTGAGCCATCCCACGCGAAAGCTTGATGAGTTTGCCGGGGATCGCCGGACCGGAACCGGGCCGTCAGACCAGCACACTATCTGGCAGGTCAGGCATATCCTTGTCCGAGGAATCGAGATAGGTGCGAACCGTCGGGTCGATCCACGAGCTTGAAACGGAATAAACCCCGCAGGCCGCAAGCGCCTCGCGCGCGGTTACCCTTTCGGGTAGCCGTTTCCAGATCGTTTTGGCCGCATAGGGCCGTGGATAGGGGCGCCACGCGACCCCCATAGTCATACCGCGCAGGTATTTGAGTTGCTGCCGGTGCGCCGAATAAAGTATCGTCTGCGCAACACTGCCCTCGCGCGCCCTTTCGTGTTCGGTCACAAAAATCCGGTTCCCCCTCAGAGTGACAAGCCCTTCATAGCGTGAAAGCTGCCGTATGCTTTTGTCGGGCGAGGTGGCGTTTTCATGCGACCGGATAGTGATCAGCCCATCCCGTTCGCTCAGCCGGATCAAGGAGCAAAAGATTACCCCATCCCAGGACGGGGTACGAAAGAACGAGTGATAGAATCCCAGATAGCGTTTGAGATTCTTTTGCTGATCGCGGAATGGTTCCAGAAACGTCTTGGACGGCGAGGCCACCTGACCGGGCGACGATTGCGTCAAAAGCACTTCAAACTCCGGTGCGGCGGCAAATAGCTGTGCCTCGGTCATGTCAAAGTGGCGGGCGATACGGCGGAGGTTGTGCGCCGAAGGCATGCTCGACCCGTTCAGATAGCGGTTGAACTGCTGACGGTTCAGCCCGATGTCGCGGCAGATCTGCGAGATGCTGCCATGCTCGGCGCAAAGCTGGCGAAGATTTCGGGAAAAACTTTCTGACATGCTGCAAATTCTTTCGCTACCTGACGCTATTTCACTTCAATATGCATCACATCGCGCAAAATCGCACAATTTCTTTCTTTCGAGAACACGTCATCTTCTTGCACATCAAGTTTCCGAATCCAAAGGCCAACATGTCGATCAGTGTCACCGAAAATACCTGGATCACCCTGCCTGACGGTCGCCGGCTGGCCGCCCGGCTCTGGCTGCCCGATGCGGCCCCTGCGCCTGCGATCCTCGAATATCTGCCCTATCGCAAACGCGACGGCACCGCGCCCCGGGACGAGACCACTCACCGGGTATTTGCCGAGGCCGGATATGCCTGTGTACGGGTCGACATAGCCGGAACCGGCGACAGCCAAGGCCGGTTTGACGATGAGTATTCCGAACAGGAACTCAGCGACGGCGAAGCGGTACTGGCCTGGATCGCGGCGCAGGATTGGTGCGACGGCAATATCGGCATGATTGGCATTTCTTGGGGTGGCTTCAACGGGCTGCAATTGGCCTTTCGCCACCCCGAACCGCTCAAGGCGGTGGTCAGCGTGGCCTCGACAGTGGACCGCTATGCCGATGACATCCATTTCATGGGTGGTTGTTTGCTGAGTGACAATGCCAATTGGGGCAGTCAGATGTTCGCCTATCTCACCCGACCAGCAGACCCGGACCTTCGCCCTGACTGGCGCGAGGACTGGATCGCGCGGCTCGAAAACGTGCCTTTTTCTTCAGTTGACTGGTTGCGCCACCCCACCCGCGACGCGTTCTGGATACACGGTTCGGTATGCGAGGACTGGTCCGCCATTCAAGCCCCGACCCTCGCCATCACCGGTTGGGCCGACGCCTACGTGAACGCACCGCCCGCTCTTGCGGCCAATCTGACCGTGCCCGCCAAAGCCATCATCGGCCCGTGGGAGCATCGCTATCCCCATATCTCCAAGCTCGACCCGGCGGATTTCCATTCCGAGGTGATTGGCTGGTTCGACCGCTGGCTGAAGCGGGAACAGAACGGCGCCGAAGACCTGCCAGACTACCGCACCTTCATGCAGGAACATTTCAACCCGACCAAGGAAAACAAGCCGCGCACGGGCCGCTGGATCGCCGAGGCGATCTGGCCCTCGCCAAACGTGAAGGATCGCGTCCTGCACCTTGCCCCCGGCGGCTTTGCCGACGTCCCTACAGCAGGCACGGTTGATGTTGCTTCACCCGCCCACACTGGACAAGCGGCGGGATATTTCTGCCCCGGCATGCGAATCGACAACGAACTGGCAGAAGATCAGACCCCTGACGATGCCTTGTCGACCTGCTTTGATACCGCGCCGCTAGACGCCCCGCTGGAACTGCTGGGTCGACCGTGCCTGAAGTTCGCATTTTCCGTCGACAAGCCCGTGGCGCAGCTGGTGGCACGGCTGTGTGATGTCTCGCCCGAGGGCGTGTCACAGCGGATTACCTATCGTCCGCTCAACCTGTGCCATTACAACAGCCACGAAACGCCCGAGCCACTGGTGCCCGGTCGGATTTACGAGGCCGAGGTCGAGTTGAACGAATGCGCCCACCACCTGCGGGAGGGCCACATCCTGCGACTGTCGCTGTCAACGTCCTACTGGCCGATCGTCTGGCCTTCACCACGGACGACCCGCGTGTCACTGCATCTGCAAAACTGCACCCTGCACCTGCCCGTGCGGCAAGTCATGCAGGAAACCGAGCCCGCCAATCCCACTACTGCGCAGGCGTTCCCGGTGCTCGCAGCCGAGCAGTTGCGCCCGCCATCCGGCACGTCGAACCGCCACGTCACCAAGGAGGGGCGGGTGGTTCTGGACACCTTCGACGACTACGGCAAGGCACGCGATCCCTATCACGGGCTGATCGTCGGCAGTCATGTTACTATGCACTACGGCATACACCCAGACGACCCCGCCTCGGCCGAGTTCAAGGCAGAGTGGCGTTTTACCTTTGAACGCGGCGACTGGCAAGTTGCCATCGAGACCGAAAGCTGCATGACCTGTGACGGCGACATGTTTCACCTGCGCCGGAAACTGCGCGCCACCGAAGGCGCGAACGACTCCGAAGTCCTGACAAAGGAATGGTCCGAAACCGTTCCACGCGGGATTCTTTGACCCAAGATCTGATCCAAGGGAGGATACCATGAAGATCGAATGGACCAAGGCGGCAGTGGGCCGTCGTGGATTTCTGAAAGGCGCGACCGCGCTGGGTGCGGCCACGGCCTTGCCAATGAGATGGGCACAACGGGCCTTTGCCGCCGTTGACGGTGTCTTGCGCGTGCGCTCCTATGGCGACGCGCAGAACATGGACCCCGCGCACAGCGTTGGCGTGGTCGAGGAAGAGGTACACGCCGCCATCTACAACAAGCTGATCCAGTACAAGCCGGGCCGCGAATGGGACTGGCAACTGGACGCTGCCACGATGATCGAACAGGTCGACCCGACACATATCAAATTCGCCCTGCGCGACGACATCGGCTTTACCAACGGCCATGGCGCGATGACCGCCGAAGATGTGAAATTCAGCTTTGAACGCATCGTCGATGACGCCACCGAAAGCCCCAACAAGCCCGACATGGGTCCGCTCAGCCATGTCGAAGTGACCGGAGAGCGCGAAGGCACCATCGTTCTGAACGAACCCTTCGCCCCGCTCTGGACCATCGCATTGCCCTATATCACCGGCAACATCGTCTCCAAGGCGGCGACCGAGGCCGCAGGCGGCCGCATCGGCGCCGACCCGGTGGCGGAATCCGGTCCCTATCTGCGGGCCAGCTGGTCGCCCAAGGAAAAGACCGTTCTCAAGCGCAATCCCGACTGGAAGGGCGATGCGCCGGTCTGGGATACGATCGAGATCTATCCGATCGACGACGAGAACACTGCCGAGATCGCGTTCGAGGCAGGCGAGCTGGACTTCACCCGTGTATCTCTGGGCTCGGTCGAGCGCTATCGCGCTGGTGTGCCGAATGGCGGAACCCTTCTGGAATACCCGTCGCTCTACTATGCGTGGCTGGGCATGAATCTGGATCATCCCAAACTGCAGAATCCGAAACTGCGTCAAGCGATCCAGCATGCCATCGACGTGCCCACCGTTCTGCAGGCGGCCTATTTCGGCGCGGTCGAGCCATCAACTGGCATCATCGCACCGGGCCTTGCCGGGCATCGCGAGAAATCTCTGGTGCCGCCGCAGGCCGATTTCGCCAAAGCAGCCGAGCTGTTGGCTGAATCCGGTGAAACCAACGTCACGCTCAAACTCGACACGCTGAACAAGACCACCTTCACCACCGCCGCGCAGGTCATTCAGGCCACGCTGGCACAGATTGGCATCACGGTTGAGGTCAACGTGCTGGAATCCGGGGCCTTCTGGGCCAGCGGCGACAACGAAGACCTGCAACTGGTTCTGAACCGCTTCTCGATGACGCCGGATCCCTATTATGCCACCGCCTGGTTCACCACGGAACAGGCCGGCATCTGGAACTGGGAGCGGTTCAAGAACGAAGAGTTCGACCAGATCCACAACTCGGCCTATCAGGAAACTGACAACGCCAAACGCGCGGCGATGTACCAGCGTGCGCAGGATCTGATGGAGGAAAGCGGCGCCTATCGCTTCCTGACCCACGAGGCAACACCGGTGATCCATTCGGCAGGCGTTGCCCCGGCGCTGCGCCCCGACGGTTTGGCGCTACTGCGGTACTTTGGCAAGTCGTAACCTGTTTCGCCAATCGGTCCCGGCCATGCGATTTCGTGGTGGCCGGGAGCGGCAATCGACCGCACAAGCCAAAGGAGCCATGCGGCCATGCTGAATTTCGCAACCCGTCGCTTCGGGCTGGCGTTGCTCATCCTGTTCGTGGCGGTCACCGTCATGTTCCTGATGATCCGCGCCGTTCCCGGCGACCCCGTCCAGATCATGCTGGGGCCGCGCGCCACGCCCGAGCTTCAGGCCCGCCTGACCGCCGAACTGGCGCTGGATCAGCCGATCTGGAAACAGCTCGTCATCTTCTATGGCAACCTCCTTCAGGGCGATCTGGGTATCGACGTCTTTTCCGGGCGCTCGGTGACGGATATCGTGTTCGAGCAACTGCCGCACACACTTTGGCTAATCTTCGCCTCGATCACCTGGTCGGCGGCCCTTGGCATCGCGCTCGGCGCCTATGCCGCGGCACATCCCAATACGCTGATCGACCGCGTTGCCGCCGCCGTTTCGGTCAGTTTTGTGGCCGCGCCCGCCTTTGTGGTGGCGCTGTTGTCGCTTTTGGTCTTCGCGGTTCATCTGCAATGGTTTCCCGCCATCGGCGCGGGTGAAGGTTTCTGGGATCGCCTCGATCACCTGGTTCTGCCTGCCTTCGCCATCGGGCTCAGTTGGGTGGGCTATATCGCCCGGCTGGTGCGCGCCTCGATGCTCGAGGTGATGGGAGAGAACCACGTCCGTACTGCCCGTGCATTTGGCATCAACGAACGGCGCGTGGTCATGGTCTATGCGCTGCGCATCGCCATCCTGCCTGTTGTGACCGTGATCGGCGTCGGCATGGGCTTCCTGCTCTCCTCCGCCGTCTTTGCCGAGATCGTCTTTGCCCGCCCCGGTCTGGGCAAGCTGGTAATCGACTCGATCACTACCCGCAACTATCCGATCGTGATGGGGTCGGTGCTTATCTCAACCGCGCTGTTCGTAGCGTCCACGGCACTGGCCGACCTGGTCAACGCCTGGCTCGACCCCCGCGCCCGCACGGCCAAGTAAGGAGCGTGACATGACCAAATCCCGTTCCGAACTGGGCCAGATCATCCACGGCGTCGCGCGCGACCCGCTTGGCCTGATGGGGCTGATCATCGTCGGCACCATCGTGTTCTGCGCCGTCTTCGCCGCCTGGATCGTACCCTATGACCCGGTTGCGATGGACATTCAGGCGCGGCTTCAGGGGCCGTCACTGGCCCATCCACTCGGCACCGATCAGTTGGGCCGCGACACGTTTTCCCGCGTGATCATGGGTGGGCAGGTCGCGCTCAAGGTGGCGCTTCCGGCGGTGTTCGGTGCCATGGCCATCGGCCTGACACTGGGCATGATCGCAGGCTACGGGCCGAAATGGCTCGACAATATCCTGATGCTTTTCTTCGACACCATTCGGTCCTTCCCGACAGTGATGTTCGCACTGGCCGTGGTGGCGTTGATCGGGCCCAGCCTGCAAACCGTGGTTTTCGTGGTTATGGCCACCTCGATCCCCACCTATGGCCGGGTGGCCCGTACCCAGACGCTGACCTTGCGTAACTCCGAATTCATCCTTGCCGAACGTTCGATGGGCGCCAGCATGAGCCGCATTCTGGGCGTTCACATGCTGCCCAATATCGTTGGTGTACTGGCCGTACTGGCCGCAATGGACATCCCCACCGTGATCGCGCTTGAAGCTGGCCTCTCCTTCCTGGGCCTTGGCGTCAAGCCGCCGACCCCCAGCTGGGGCGCGCTGCTGAAAGACGGCTATTCGCTGATCCGGCAGACACCCTGGCTGGTGGTGGGTGGCGGCCTGCCGATCATCCTGGCCACGCTCGGCTTCACCTTCCTGGGCGAGTCCCTGCGTGACGTGGTCGATCCGAAACTGAGGAAACAACGATGACCGAGACCCTTCTGGAAATCGACCGCCTCAGCGTCGATTACGAAACTGCCCGCGGCGACCTGAAAGCCCTGCGCGACATCACCTTCGATGTCCGCGAGGGAGAGATCGTGGGCATCGTGGGCGAGAGCGGCTGTGGCAAATCAACCCTGATCTCCTCGATCCTGCGCCTGACCGCACCCAACACCCGGTTCCGACAGGGCGAAGTGCGGTTCAAGGGCCAGAACCTTCTGGCCCTGCCCGAACGCAAGATGCGCAATTTGCGCGGCGCGGATATCTCCATAGTGTTTCAGGACCCGATGCAAACGCACAACCCCGTGCTCAGCATCGGCCAGCAGATGGTGGACATCCAGCACCGATCAAACGCGCCCAGGGCCGAAAAACGCGCCCGCGCCGCCGGGATGCTGGGCGCGGTGGGCATCCCCGACCCCGAGGCGCGACTGAACCAGTTCCCGCATGAATTCTCGGGCGGTATGCGACAGCGCATCGCCATCGCCATGGCGCTGATGTCCGAACCCGACCTGCTGATCGCGGACGAACCGACAACCGCGTTGGATGCCACACTCGAAGTGCAGATCATCGAACGCCTGCAGGAACTGCAACGCGAATTCAACTGTGCCATCCTGTTCATCTCGCACCACCTTGGCGTCATTGCGGAGCTCTGCGACCGAGTGGTGGTGATGTACGCTGGTGCAGTCGTGGAAAGCGGCGATGTGCGCGAAATCTTCCACAATCCCAAACACCCCTACACCCGACGGCTGATCGACTGCGATCCGGGCCATATCAAGGAACGCGCCCGAGTCCTGCCCACCATCCCGGGCGAAGTGCCCGATCTGGCCAACCTGCCCGACGGCTGCATCTTCCGCGACCGCTGCGATCAGGCGATGCCGCACTGCGCCACCCAGATACCGCCTCTGGAACAGTTGCGTCAGGGTCATCACGCCGCCTGCTGGCTGAACCACGAGGAGGCGATGTCATGAGCCTGTTGGACGTTCGCGACATAAAAACCAGCTATGGCCCCGTCAACGTTCTGGCCGGGGTCAGCTTTGCAGTGGAGGCGGGTGAAACTTATGCGCTTGTGGGGGAAAGCGGTTCGGGCAAGACAACCGTGATCCGCGCCATTGCCGGGCTGGCCCCGGCGCAGGAAGGCTCGGTCAGGTTCGACGGGCAGGAAATCCGGGGCGCGTCCGAACGCGCCCTGCGCCCGTTGCGCAAGGATATCGCCATGATGTTCCAGGACCCGGTCGGGTCCCTGTCACCGCGCCTGACCATCGGCAGCCTTATCACCGAACCCTACCGCATTCAGGGCCTGAAGGACCGCGATCTGGATGCCGAGGCAAAACGCCTGCTGGAAATGGTGAACCTGCCCGCCCATTTCGCCGACCGATACCCCTATCAGCTGTCGGGCGGTCAGGCGCGTCGCGTCGGCGTCGCGCGCGCGCTGGCGTTGGAACCCCGGCTGATCCTTGCCGACGAACCCACTGCCGGTCTGGACGTGTCGGTGCAGGGCGAGCTTTTGAACCTGCTCAACGACCTGCGCGAACGGCTGGGGCTGGCGATGGTGATCATCACCCACAATCTCAACGTGGTGCGCCACGTGTCGGACCGCATGGGCATCATGTATCTTGGCCGTCTGGTCGAGGAAGGCACCACCGAGGCGATCTTCCACGACCCGCGCCACCCCTATACCCGCTGCCTGTTGAGCGCCAACCCCGAACCGGACCCAGACGCGCGTCTCGAACGCATCGCCCTCAAGGGCGAGCCACCCAGCCTGCTCAACCGACCCTCGGGTTGCGAGTTTCGCGAGCGCTGCCCGTTCGCGCAAGCGATCTGCACCCAAACCCCGGTATGGGAAGTCGAAAACGGCCACGGCCTGCGTTGTCTAGCCCCGTTGCAGCCCGGACAAGCGGCATGAAACGGTTCGCC
Organism: Ruegeria sp. BHSB058; assembly: GCF_059613285.1. Classification (NCBI taxonomy): domain Bacteria; kingdom Pseudomonadati; phylum Pseudomonadota; class Alphaproteobacteria; order Rhodobacterales; family Roseobacteraceae; genus Ruegeria; species Ruegeria sp. BHSB058. The sequence goes on from NZ_JBXWSF010000005.1 coordinate 57,227, forward strand.
AGCAAAACGGTTCTGGTGACCGGCGGCCATACCGGCATCGGTTTTGCCATCGCCCAACGCTTCGCGCAGGAGGGCGCAAAGCTGATTCTTGTCGGACGCGACCAGGCCAAGGGCGATGCGGCGGCGGATAAGCTCGTCGCGACGGGGTGGACCTGCCGGTTCCTGTCTGTGGACCTATCGCACGAAGACACGGTGACCGATCTTGTTTCAGGGCTGTCGCGGCTCGACGTTCTGGTCAACAATGCAGGCCTTGGCAGCCTGCGGACCGAACATGATCCGGGCGACAGTCCTGGCACCCGCTGGAACCGGGTCCGGGGCGCCAATCAGGACAGCGCTTACCTGATGACCGCCCATTGCCTGCCGCTTTTGCGCGCCTCGGGTGGATCGGTGGTCAACATCTCCTCCACCTCTTCCCTGTATGGCAACTGGGGCCTTTACGGTGTCGCCAAGGCCGGGGTCGAGGCGCTGACCCGCGCCTTTGCCGCCGAAGCCGCGCCTGTACGGATCAACGCGGTCAGTCCCGGCTGGATCGAAACCGAAGTGACGGCCCGCGCGTCAGGCAACATGGACGGCAACTGGGATTTGCCGCCGTCGCTCCTCAACCGCATGGGCACCGGGGCTGAAATCGCCGGCGCTGTGGCCTTTCTGGCATCGGGCGACGCCAGTTTCATCACCGGCCAGACGCTGGTTGTTGATGGTGGCCTGACGCTGATCGACTATCCTTCCCGCCCCCTGCTTGAGAGGCGGGGACACGTCCTGCGCGCACGCCAAGACGGAAATGACTGAACCGGGACCGCGATGACATCCACACTGTATTTCAACGGCCCGATCCTTACGATGGACGCCGGGAATTCCAGCCCCGAGGCGGCGCTGACCGTGGGCGAAACAATCCGCGCTGTCGGAGCCGAAGCAGACCTGCGCGCCCGGATGCCCGCTGGAACGCTGGAACACGATCTGCAGGGGCAAACCCTGATCCCGGCCTTCATTGACCCGCACGGGCATTTTCCCGATCCCGGCTTCATCAAACTCTTCCGCGTCGATCTGGCCTCCCCCCCGCGCGGGGATTGTGCCGACATGTCTACGGCCCTTGCCAAGCTGCGTGCCAAGGCGGCGCAATCGCCGGACGGCGAATGGGTCATGGGCGTTCTGTTCGACAATACCGCCATCGCCGAAACCCGCATGCCAACGCGGCATGAACTTGACGACGTATCGCTGACGCATCCGGTGTGGGTTCTCCACGCCTCCGGACATAACGGGGCGGCGAACTCTCTGGCGCTGAAACTGCACGGCGTGAACCGTGACACGCCCGACCCCCTCGGCGGGCGCTTTGGCCGCGACCCCGAAACCGGCACGCTGACCGGACTCGTAGAAGGGCTGTCGGCGATGCGCGAAATGGGCGACACAAACTTCCTGATCGACCGCGACCGGTTCTGGCAGGGCTTTGCCGCTTGCCGCGACGAATACCTCGCCCACGGCGTCACCTATGCCCAGAACGCCTGGGCTTCGCGTGAGTTGCTCGAACACTTCGCCAGCCTGCCCGCCGAAACCGATCCCGGCATCGACCTGGAACTGCTACCGATCGGCGAACTGGAACCGGCCCTCAGCCAGGGACCCGAGCCGCTGATCTGGCCCGGTAATCCCCATTTCACCCTTGGTGCGCGCAAGCTGTTCGCTGACGGGGCCTTTCAATTGCAAACCGCGTATCTGAGCGCGCCATACCACACACCTCTCGACCCACAAAACCCTTGCGGCATGCCGTATACGACGCAAGCCGATCTCGACGCGCAGGTTGCCAAACTGCATGGCATGGGCTTTCAGATCCATTGCCATTGCAACGGCGATGCCGGGGCGGGCATGTTCATCACCGCCGTCGAAAGGGCGCTTGCCGATCACCCGCGCGCTGATCACCGTCACACGATCATTCACGGCCAGACCCTGCGCGACGACCAGTTGCAGCAGATGGCCCGCCTCGGGATCACCGTCAGCTTTTTCTCCGCCCATGTTCATTTCTGGGGCGACCGCCATTACGACACGTTCTTGGGACCGGACCGCGCAGATCGGATATCGCCTGCGGCCTCTGCCGAACGATTTGGCGTCCGATACACCATCCACAACGACGCCTCCGTTACACCCACGCGACCGATCCATCTGGCCCATTGCGCAGTGAACCGGCTGACATCCGGCGGCAGGGTGCTGGGCGACGGCCAAAAGACAAGCGTCCTGTCAGCCCTGCGCGCCCAGACCATCGACGCCGCCTGGCAGGTGTTCAAGGAAGATGTGCGCGGCTCGATCGAACCGGGCAAAATCGCCGATTTCGCCATACTCGACCGCAATCCGCTCATCGAACCAGATCAACTGAACAACACTCGCGTCATCCAGACCATTCGACGGGGCCAGACCGTGTTTCGCAAAACCGCGTCCGAGCCGGAACTCACGGGCGCCCAATGACCAGACCCCGCATCGCAATTGCCGGATTTCAACACGAAACCAACTGCTTTGGTGTGACCAGGGCCGGCCTTGCCGAATTCCAGATGGCCGATTCCTGGCCCGAAATGCTGCACGGCCCCCATGTTGTTTCGCGGACGCGGGGCATGAACCTGCCCATCGCGGGCTTTGCCACCGCCGCCCAAGGCGCCGGAATGGAACTTGCCTCGATCCTGTGGTGCGCCGCCGAACCTTCGGCCCATGTCACCGACCACGCGTTTGAAACGATTTGTGGCATGCTGCTGGATGGCCTGCGCGCGTCAGGGCCTCTGGATGCGGTCTATCTCGACCTGCATGGCGCGATGGTCACAGAAAGTCTCGCTGATGGCGAAGGCGAAGTGCTGCGCCGCGTGCGCGATTTGGTGGGCCCGAACACCCCTCTGATCGCCAGCCTCGACCTGCACGCCAACATCTCGCCCGAAATGGTCGAGATCGCCGATTTCCTCGCGATCTACCGGACCTATCCGCATCTCGACATGGCCGAAACCGGCGCGCGCTGCCTGCCGATGCTGCAACGCCTGCTGGCAGGCGAAAGGCCGTTCAAATCCTTCCGCCAGATCCCCTATCTGATTCCGTTGCACGCGCAGTACACAGGCGCCGCACCGTTTGACCGGATCTACGATATCCTGCCGCAGCTGACCGGTCGCGGCGTTTCGGCCGACATCGCCCTCGGCTTCACTGCCGCCGACATCCCCGACACCGGCCCCTCCTGCGTGACCTATGCCGCAACCGCCCGGCATGCCGACCGCGCCGCAGATGAAATCCTGACGCTGTTCGAAACCTGCGAACCCCAGATCGCCATCACCATGCTTTCGCTCGACGCGGCCGCGGCTCTGGTGCGACAGGCCCCGAACAAGCCGATCGTTCTGGCCGATGTTCAGGATAATCCCGGAGCGGGCGGCACCTCGGACACCACCGGCCTGCTGAAGACGCTGGTCGGGGCCGGGGCGAGAGGCGTTCTGATGGGTCTGTTCCACGACCCCGAAGTGGCTGCAGCGGCCCATGCAGCAGGCACAGGCGCTCGCCTCCGTGCCGCCTTGGGCGGCAAATCCGGTCTTGCTGGACAATCCCCCGTCGAGGCCGAGTTTCAGGTTCTCGCCCTCAGCGACGGAACTTGCCGGTATACAGGGAAAATGTACGGGGGCGGCATTGCCACTTTGGGCAAGACCGCCGCCTTGAAACTGATCGGAACCGGCGTCGATGTCGATCTGGTCGTGACCTCGGTGCGCAGCCAGTGCCTCGATCTCGCGCACTTCACCCATCTGGGGCTGGACCCGACCGGCTATGCGCTGATCTGCGTCAAAAGCACCGTGCACTACCGCGCCGCGTTCGACCCCATCGCCAGCGCGACATACCCCGTTGCCGCCCCCGGCGCATTCCTGTGTGACCTGGAGCAAGTCCCCTATCGGAACCTTCCCGCCGGCAAACGGACAACCCCCCGCGTGGCATGATCATCCACAATCTGTGGACAGGCGGGTGCACCTCGAAGAACCCGAGCGTCGCGTGCCGGGCCTATGCAATCGCGGATTTTCGGTCGATTCCTATTATTTTCGACTATTCCCCTGCAACCTGGCGATCATAGTCGAGGGCATCGAACCAACCCAGGGAATTGGTGATGACGCTGTTCTCATCCAGTTCCCATTCCTCCCAGCCACTTGCTTTCACATAGTTGCCGGTTTCCGAATGATGCCCCTCCAGCGTCCAGCCAAAGACTGCATGATCGCCCGCAACCCGAAAGAAATCCCGCGTCAGCTTCAGATCAGAAAAAGACGCCATGAACCCGCTCGCCATTGCAATCATCGCCTCGCGTCCGAACTGGTTGTCGCCTCGATTAATCGTGATCCCTTTGCCCGGGGCATAGTGACCGGCAACCGCTTGTGGATCGCCCGAATTCCACGCGGCAGTGTACGCCTCGGTCATCTTTTCGAACGTGGTCTCATCCACTCCCATCGTGTTCCTCCCCCAATGATTACCCGTGGCAACCTAGACGCCATTACATTTCCCTGTCCACAGACGAAACGGCAGGGCCATTGCTCAAACGTGCCTGTGGGTGGGCAATAATCATTGCCCAATCGAACATGATCGGAAAAACTGGCATTGCAGAACCAAAGGAAAGGGTTGCGGACCCGGATGTCGAAACTCGGAGAATGGCTGGCGCAAAGAAACCTTGCGAATCTCGAAGCGTCTCTGGTCGAAAACGAGATTGATCTGGACATTCTGTTCGATCTCACCGACGAGGATATGCGCGAGATCGGCCTGTCCCTTGGTGCGCGAAAACGATTGCGCGCAGCCTTCGATGCGGATGCGACCGATCCCCAACCCGTCGTAATTTCCCCCGCGAACGTCCCGCGCGACGCGGAACGGCGCCACCTGACGACCTTGTTCATCGACCTCGTCGGCTCGACCGCACTGTCGGCGCGGCTGGACCCCGAAGATATGAGTGATGTCATCAAGCGCTACCAGAACACCGTGGCAGGCATCGTCACCCGCTACGAAGGCCACGTCGCAAAGTACATGGGTGATGGAGTGCTGTGCTATTTCGGCTGGCCGGTCGCACATGAAGACGATGCGAAACGCGCTACACGTTCTGCCTTGGCGACGGTACGTTCTGTCGCAGAAATGCGCGCACCGGATGGTCAGGCGATGGCGGCGCGCGCCGGCGTGGCGACCGGAATGGTCGTTGTGGGCGACCTTATCGGCGAAGGCTCGGCGCAGGAGGAAACTGTCGTTGGCGATACTCCCAACCTTGCGGCACGTCTTCAAACGCTTGCCGAACCGGGCCAGATTCTGGTCTCGGATGAAACCCGGCATCTGATTCAAGACACTTTCGAGACCGAGACGTTGGGCCAGTTCAGCATCAAAGGGCTGGATGCGCCGGTCTCGGCCTGGCAAGTGACGGTCGAGCGCAGTCTCGAAAGCCGGTTCGAGGCCGAGGACCTCGCCCCTATCCTTCCCATGATCGGCCGCAACCACGAGCTTGGACTGATCATGGAACGCTGGCATCGCGCGGTCTCTGGCGAAGGGCAGGTCACTGTCCTGATCGGCGAAGCGGGTATCGGAAAGTCGCGGCTCACGCGGGCTGTTGTCGATGAGATCCGCCAGCAAGACCACTATCGGATCAATTACCACTGCTCGCCCTATCACACGGATTCCAGCTTCTATCCGGTCATCCGGCAGCTGTCCCATGCGATGGGTCTGCGCGAAACCGACACGACCGAGGACAAGATTGGCAAGCTGCACCAACAGCTTCGCGTAGCCGATCCTGGGATCATCGCCGAGCTTTTGCAAGTTGAAGCCGTATCCGCTGACAGCATCTCGGATATGTCTCCGCAACAGCTCCGGCTCCGGATCATGGAAGAAACCTCGCGCGAAATGCAGGCCTTGGCACGGGAAAGGCCGGTCCTGCTGGTCGTCGAAGACGCGCATTGGAGCGATGCTTCGACGCTGGCGATGATCGAGGCGTGTCTGGACCGCATCGCAGGCGAACGTGTGATGATCCTTATCACCGCGCGTCCCACGTTCCGGCATGGCTTCGGCGGTCATCCGATCATGTCAAACCTGACGCTCAACCGCCTGGGTTCGGACCAGATCGAAGGGGTTCTGGCCAAGATCACCGGCGGCAAGACTCTGCCCGACGAACTGGTCGCGGAAATCATTAACCGGACCGACGGCGTGCCGCTGTTCATCGAGGAACTCACCAAGACCATCCTTGAGTCCGGTGATCTGATTGAAAACGAACACAGCTTCGAACTTGCCGGTCCTTTGAACCGGGTCACTATCCCCGCAACGCTGCACGATTCCCTTATGGCGCGGATCGACCGGTTGCAGCCCGTCAAGGAAATTGCCCAGATGGCGGCCTGTATCGGCCGCAGTTTCGAGCGTGCGGCGCTGGCCAAGATCGCGCGCGTCGACGACCGGATGCTGGACGACGCATTGGGACAGCTCGAACGCAGCGAGCTTGTGTTCCGGCGGGGAACACCACCCGATGCAACTTATGTCTTCAAACACGCGCTGGTGCGTGACGTCGCGTATGAAAGCCTGTTGAAACGGCGGCGTCTGGAAATTCATCACCGGCTCGTCGACCTGTTCGAAACCGACCCGACCGCGCCAGCCGAACTGATTGCACACCACGCAACCGAAGCAGGGTTGACGGAAAAAGCCGTTCTCTTGTGGGGCGAAGCCGCAAAGAAAGCACAAGCTCGCCCAGCCTATATCGAAGCAGGCAATCAGTTGCGAACCGCGCTCGAGCTGGTTTCGGGGCTTCTGGACAAGCCCGAATGGCGGGAAAAGGAACTGGCCTTGCTGGTACAGCTTGCGCAGGTCCACATCGCCAAGGATGGATACGCGTCCAAGGAAGCAGGCGATGCATTTTCTCGGGCGCTGGAGCGTATCGGGGCAACCTCCGACCCCGAGCTGAAGGTTGCAATCTATTATGGCAAATGGATCGCCCCTTATATCGGCAACGATCTGCACCTTGCTTTCGATCTGGTGTCGCGTTTGGTCACGGACATGGCCGATGAAACCGACCCCATCCCGGGGCTGATTTCGCGCCGGATGCGGGCCGCGACCCTCATCGCCATGGGCCGGTCACCCGAGGCGCTCGAAGACTTGAATGCGGCTTTCGCCTTGTACCAGTCGGCCGAAATCGTGGAATTCTCGACCAGATTTGCACAAGACCCCGGCGTACAGATATGGTGTTACATGCTGCTGGCACAATGGATGTGCGGGGACGAGGCCGAGGCGTGGAACACGGCCAATCGGTCATTGGCCCGTGCGCGGAAACTCAAACATGCAAACACGATCTGCTATGCAGGCCTGCATTCTGTCACCCTGGCAATCTGGACCGAAAATGTCGCACGCGCCCGTGAGATCAACGACGAAATGAGGCGTCTGGCCGAAGATCACGACATGGCGCTATGGAAGAGTTACGTGACCATCCACGATGCTGTTCTCGCCTGCATGACGGATGAGCCGGACGCTGCCAAGCGGCTGGATGTCGCTCTTGAGGAATACCGGATGACAGGCTGCTGGCTCTGGGTCTCGCTGTACCTGAGCGAACAGGCAAAAGCGCTGCTGAGGTCTGGTGATCTCACTGCCGCAATGCGCTCGGTCGACCGCGCCCTGCGCGAGCAGGAAGCAACCGGGGAACGCTGGGCCGAGGCCGAACTTCGCCGGATCCAAGGCGAAATCCTGATGGCCAGTGGGGAAAACGCCGCCGCCAAAACGGCATTTCAACAGGCTGCCTCTGTAGCCTGCGCGCAGCAGGCCCAAGCCCTGACTATGCGCGTGGCGAAATCGTCGGAGATACACGGGATTGAAATCAATCACGCGGATGTCTGACTGACTGCTCGTTCACAACGTTTCGAAAGCTTGGCGCGAAAATCGTATGGCAATACAACGCCTAACCTCTTGCATCCGAACTATCTGCAGCCCCTGTTCCTTTTACCCGAACGAACCGCACCGGTTCCGCAAAACCGCCCAGCAAGGCCCGATCTTCTGTCGCGCTGCGAGCCGCAAGATGGGCGGGTGCCTCACCCGAAGCCGAGATCGCCATCGACAAAACGATCTCTCCGCCATCTGCCTGCGCCTGCAATCGCGCGGCTAAATTCACGGCAGCGCCAAAATAATCCAATACACCATTTGAGGTGACGGCGACGCATGTGCCCTCGTGCACCCCGATCTTGAGTTCAATTGGCGCCAGATCGTGGTTGCGATTGAATATTCCTACCTCGTCCTGCATGTCGAGCGCCGCGCAAAGCGCCGCCTCGCCACTCGGAAATGTCGCCATCACCGCATCACCAATGGTCTTGACCAACGCACCGTCATGACGCGCAATTCGTTCTTCGAGAAAGGCAAAATGGTTGCGAACCATCGCATAGGCACGGCTGTCACCAACCTGCTCGAACAGGGCGGTCGAGCCTTTCAGGTCTGTAAACAGGATGCCGGTCCAGCCGATCTCCACCTCGTCGCCAGGGCGGAGCAATTGCTCCGGGCACAACTCGCGAAATGCCCGCATGCCGATCACGGTTGGCACCGACAGCGCGTTTCTGGACCACTCGGTCGTCTCGATCACCAGGCAACGAGGATTCTCACATTTGTTGATGGCGTGAACGAACCCTTGCGGAGCTGGGTCGCCTAGTATCAACCGGTCTTCTTCGATCACTATCTCCGGAATCACGCCGCCGAAGATCTCTATTTCCGTCATCGGCCCCGGCTCGATCGTGCGTATGCGGTAACGCCCGTCCCGCAAAAAGACCTGTTCGGTTCGTTCGCCAAGCGCACCAACATCGCATTGAATCTTGACGTGCGAAGTGGCCACGGCGGATTGAATGCAGAATGCTTCGGTCGCCGGCACCTGATACCAGGGCGATGGCGCGAACACCAACTCGACATTCCGGGCAAAGTCGCGCTCATAGTCGATGTTGCAAGAGGTGCAATGCACCTCCCGCGGTACGTTCGAAAGCAGCAGGCTTTGCGATTTTCCACCACGGCACCGCGGACACATGACCTCCCAGCGCAGTGCCAGCAGACCGGCCCGATGCGCTGCCAGCATTAGGTCGACCACGTCAGACGGGCGCGCGCCCCAAGCCTTCGCCAATGCCAGCGGGCGCATGCGGCGAACCTCGATAGGATCAGAACTGTCGAGGTACTTCATCAATCGCGAAGTCAGCCCATGCGTATGTGCCTGCTCATCTTCAAGGTGCTGTTTGACCGTCGCGAGCCTGTCTGGCGGTGCCTCGGCTGTGGCTTTTGCGGCTGCGGCCCGGCGCTCTGCAATTGCGTCCACTTTTGATGGCTCCAACATCAGCTTGTGCGTCGCAGCTGGCAATTCCCGAGTGATCAGGTGAAGAAACCCCAATCGAAACAGGGCCTCTCCCAATAAATTGTCCCATCGGGCGGTGTAATCGAAATCCACCTGCGCATTTGTGCCTTCCCCCGAAAAACTGATCCTGACCGACAATTCCTTGTAGGGGCCGTTGAAGAAAAACCGCTCCATCTCGACAAAGCGCCTGTCGACCCACTGACCGAACCGTTCCTCCCACCGTAAAACGAATGGGCCCATGCGCTTCGAACAGCGCCTCAGGGTCCGACCGTCCGATCCGATCACGTCCTCGGCGACGTAGGGAGTAAACCCCGTGCCGGCGACAATGTTCAGTCTTTCGGTGTCCGCAACCGCGTTCCACAGGGCATCAACCGGTGCGTCGAAACGCTCGGTGCGCCGAATTGTGAACATTCGCTCGCGCATTCCGGCCCTCCTCAGGTCTGTGTCGTCCGCCAGAGGCAAATTCGCACGACGAAATCTTGCTCTCTGGGCGCCCGGGACGATCCGACATGCCTACTCGGCGACAAACCCGCCATCCACGACCAACTCGGCACCCGTCATGTACGAGGCGTCGTCGCTGGCAAGGAACAAGACGGCACGCGCAATCTCGCGGGGCTGGGCCAGCCGACCCATCGGTATCTTGGCGATGGTTGCGGCGACGAATGCCTCGGCATCGTCACCGAGGCTTGCAACCGCTGAATGCACCAACGGCGTATCGGTATAGCCGGCATGAATCGAATTGATGCGGATCGGCCAACCGCGACGGGCGCAATCGACGGCAGCGGCCTTGGTCGCGGCCCTCACCCCGCCCTTTGTCGCGCTGTAGGCGGCAAGCAGCGGTTCCCCGATCAAAGCGGCGATGGACGAGTTGTTTATGATTGCGCCTCCGCGGTCTCTCATTGCACGAATTGCGGCCTGCATCCCGAAGAACACGCCATCGAAATTGACTGCTGTGACGTGTCGCCACTGTTCCAGAGTCGTTTCGTCGATCCTGACCATGTGGCCACCGCCGGCATTGTTGAAAAGAACATCCAGGTGTCCGTGGCGGCTGATCACGTCCTTGATCAGGGCATCCCAGCCGTCGGGGTCGGTGGTGTCCTGCCATAGCGTCTCGATTGGCAGACCTGCAGAAACGCTGTCGGCAAGCGCCTTTTCCAAGCCATCCTTGTTGATGTCGGTAGCGACAAGGACCGCGCCTTCTGCCGCAAACTCGACAGCGGTCGCCAAACCGATCCCGCTTGCCGCGCCGGTAACCAGCACGACGCTGCCATCAAACCGGCCCATGTGGTTTCCCTCCGATACACTGCCGTCAGGCAAATTTACCACAGTATTTGACAGGACTGTCAGTGAAAATTATCGGCGGACGATTGCGGCAATGGCGCATCAGGCGAGGCCACAAGACAGTACATTCAATCATTCCGGCGGTCGGGGGCGCACCCAGCCTTGAAACAGAACTTGCAAGGCGATCCCCGCAGAAGCCCAAATAATGACCAAGCGGCACCGATGGATTGGATCTGAGAAACGCTCTAGCCAATGCAAAAAAGGGGTCATAGACTGGGATTAACAGATTATTTTGGAGTTTCTCCCCATATGACACCTTTCGCCATTGCTGGTGTTCAGATGCATGTCGCCGCGCTTCACTCGAATGTAGAGGCCATGCGTCACCGAATTGAAATTCTGATGGCTCGTTTCCCCTGGACGCAGATGGTGCTGTTTTCCGAATTGGCACCTTACGGCCCGCTGGACCGTTTTGCGCAGCCGTTTCCGAACGATGCCTTGTCACAGTTTCAGGAAGACGCGCATCGGTTCGGTATCTGGCTGATCCCCGGATCGATGTTCGAAAAAGCCGAGGACGGCCGGATCTTCAACACCTCCGTCGTGATCAACCCCCAAGGCGAAATCGTCGCCAAATACTCCAAGATGTTCCCATTCCGTCCGTATGAGACCGGAATTTCCGCCGGAACCGAATTCTGTGTGTTCGATGTTCCAGAGGTAGGCCGCTTCGGCTTGTCGATCTGCTATGATATCTGGTTTCCCGAAACCACACGGCAACTGACAAGTCAGGGTGTCGAGGTGCTGTTGCATCCGGTGCTGACCGGCACCACCGACCGGGAGGCGGAACTGTCCATTGCCCGCGCCACGGCGGCGCAATTCCAATGTTATGTCTTCGACGTCAACGGGCTCAGCGCGGGCGGTGTCGGGCGCTCGCTGGTGGTCGACCCCTCGGCAACCGTACTGCACCAATCTGCGGGACAAGAGGATATGTTCCCCATCGAAATAGACCTCGACCAGGTGCGGCGTCAGCGTGAAACCGGTCTCAAGGGGCTTGGTCAGGTATTAAAAAGCTTCCGCGATCGCGAAGCCGAATTCACCGTCTACGACCGCACCAGCGGCGCAGACGCATATCTCAAGACACTAGGGCCGCTGGAAACCCCCGGACAAGGGTCAGCACGCGGGCTTCAGACCTCCGACCCCAGAAGCTCCCTGGAGAATTTGGAGCAGAACTTACGTTCGCCGCATAATTTTACCGTCTTTCCTGGAAAGACGGGTTCAGATTAACCGGACTGGAAGGCGGCGCAGGTCCTGACGCGACAGAAAAGGAGGCAGGTTTTGAACTTGCACTCGCGGAAGAAGAAGCTGCCGTCGATCCGGGATTACTACAGCGCGACCCAACTGCGCGCGGACAGGTGGAGCGCATTGCGGGAGGCCGCCGAAGGCCTCGTCCGACACCGCAAAGAGGGCCGCCAAAACCAGAAGCTCATGAACACCGCAGAGCATCTGCTGGATGTCCTTGCACCGGTCGAACGATACTGGGCCTTTCCCGGCATACACGCATTCGATCACCTGCGCAGGCTTCTGCTGCATGGCAATTCTGACGATCTGTCCGTATCAGTCCGGCGGATCGCCAGGGCGCTGACGTCGGGCGCCTACCGGCGTCGCTCGATTCCATTGTCTTCTGACGAGATCGACAATGAGGATTACGAGGATGAAGCTTCGCTGGCCCCCGAAGCACGGGCGCTGGGGCGTCCCTATTTCGAGGTTCTGATCGTCGATGACGTGTCCGAACCTCAGGAGCGGTTCCTGCGGCAGAACCTGCAGCGCATGCGCCGTGTCGAAGATCAGTTCATTTACGAGCCAGTGATCGTACCCTCGCTCGAAGACGCGCTGATTGGCGTTCTGTTCAACCACAATGTTCAGGCCGTGGTGGTACGTCCGGGGTTGTCGCTCAAGTCCAAGAATGAGTTGCCGATTCTCAGCCAATACCTGACTCGCGTCAGCGAAGGCGAAGCCGTGGACGAGATCGAGCCACATGAATACGGTCCCGAGGCCTGCCGGCTGATCGAGAAAATTCGCCCCGAACTGGATGCCTATCTGGTCACCGACCGGTCAGCCGAGGATATTGCCGGCCTGGACCTCGGCCGGTGCCGCCGCGTGTTCTACAATCAGGAAGATTTTCAGGAGCTGCACCTCAATATCCTGCGGGGGGTGGACCGCCGTTACAAGACGCCCTTTTTCACCGCGTTGAAAGAGTATTCCAAACAGCCCACGGGCGTGTTCCATGCCATGCCGATCAGCCGTGGCAAGTCGATCAGCCGCTCGCACTGGATTCAGGACATGGGGGCGTTTTACGGCTCGAACATCTTCCTTGCCGAAACTTCCGCGACCTCCGGCGGCCTCGACAGCCTGCTCGAGCCACGCGGCCCGATCAAGGAAGCGCAGGACATGGCGGCGCGGGCATTCGGGGCGAAACATACATTCTTTGCCACCAACGGCACCTCGACCTGCAACAAGATCGTGGTGCAGTCGGTAGTCCGGCCCGGCGACATCGTGCTGGTCGACCGCGACTGCCACAAATCGCACCATTACGGCATGGTTCTGGCCGGGGCCAACGTTGTCTACATGGACAGCTACCCGCTGCATGAGCACTCGATGTACGGCGCGGTACCGCTGCGGGAAATCAAACACACCCTCCTGCAACTCAAGGCCGCCGGAAAGCTGGATCAGGTCAGAATGGTGTTGCTGACCAACTGCACATTTGACGGCGTGGTCTATAACGTGCAACGCGTCATGGAAGAATGCCTCGCAATCAAGAAAGACCTGATCTTTCTTTGGGACGAGGCCTGGTTTGGCTTTGCGCGCTTTGACCCCACCTACCGCCAACGCACGGCAATGGGGGTTGCCAACACGCTCAGACAAACGTTGCGCAGTCAGGAAACCGCCGACGCATGGGAAGCGCAGCAGCAAGCGCTCAAAGGCGCAACCGAAGATCAATTGCTCGATACGCGTCTTGTACCGCCGCCCGACGCGCGGGTCCGGGTCTATGCCACCCAATCGACCCACAAAACGCTGACATCGCTCCGTCAGGGCTCGATGATCCATGTCAACGATCAGGACTTCAAGGGCGAGGTCGAACAGTCCTTTCACGAAGCCTACATGACCCACACCTCGACCTCGCCGAACTACCAGATCATCGCCTCGCTGGATGTCGGGCGGCGGCAGGTCGAACTGGAGGGGTTCGAGTTCGTTCAGAAGCAGATCGAAACCGCGATGTCGATCCGCCGCGCAATCTCCGACAATCCGCTCCTGAACAAGTATTTTCGCATCCTGACTGCCGGCGACATGATCCCCGAGCGGTTTCGCGAAAGCGGAGTGGAAGCCTATTACGACCCGGATCACGGATGGGCCGACACCTGGAATATGTGGAGCCAGGACGAGTTCGTACTGGACCCGACGCGCATCACTCTGGCCGTCGGCGGAACCGGATGGGACGGCGATACGTTCAAGACCAAGATCCTGATGGACAAATACGGGATCCAGATCAACAAGACGTCCCGCAATACGGTGCTGTTCATGACCAATATCGGCACCACACGTTCTTCGGTCGCCTATCTGATCGAGGTACTGGTCGAGATTGCAAACGATCTGGACGAGTTGCTTGATGACGCGTCCAAGATGGAGCGGCGCTCGTTCGAAAACCGGGTGGCAGCGCTGGTCGAGCATGTCCCGCCGCTACCGGATTTCAGCCGTTTCCACGACGCGTTCCGCACAGGCAAGGATACGCCCGAAGGCGACATCCGTACTGCCTTCTTCCTCGCCTATAACGAGGACAACTGCGATTACATCCCGACCGACGACAACCTGTTGAAGCGCCTGGAATCCGGCGAGGAACTGGTGTCGTCAAGCTTCATCATACCCTATCCGCCCGGCTTTCCGATACTGGTGCCGGGTCAGGTCATCAGCCCGGAAATCCTGTCATTCATGCGGGCGCTGGATGTCAGCGAAATCCATGGCTACCGCGCCGATCTGGGCCTGCGGGTGTTCACCAAAGAGGCTCTGCAATCAGTCAAGAAATAACAGTCGGCCCAAAACAATAATTTCAAAGGGGAGAAGACACATGCCGAAGAAAGTTCTGAACAATATTTCGGAAATCCGCCGGTACTTTCACACCAATTCGGACCCGATCTATTTTGTCTCAGCAACCAATTTCAATCTTCTTGGGCTTGATGAGTGGGTGAAGAATTTCAAATACATCTGTTACATGGACTGTTTCGACGGCCGTCACCCGAACGTGCTGGTTCCGTCAGAACTGCCGCATGACGAGTTCCAGTCGATCGAGGATATCAACAACTACCTGCTGCAGCACAAGGAAGTCATCGACTACGTCAAATCACGCGGCGGCAAGCCGAAATTCGTGTTCCTGATGTTCGACGAGAAAACCGAGAAACTTGCCAAGGAAATCGGCGGCGAGGTCTGGTTTCCCAAGGCAAAACTGCGCACCAAGATGGACAACAAGATCGAAACCGTCCGTGTCGGCAACAAGGCCGGCGTCCCCTCGGTGCCCAACACACTGTCCAGGGTGGACAGCTACGACCACCTCAAGAAGATCTGCAAGAAGGCGGATCTGGGCGACGATCTGGTGCTGCAAAGCGCGTTCGGGGATTCAGGCCACACCACATTCTTTATCAAGTCCGAGGCCGATTTTCGCAAGCACGAGCATGAGATCGTCGGCCAGGGCGAAATCAAGATCATGAAGCGGATCGACTGCCGCGGCTCGGCGATCGAAGCGTGCTGCACCGCCGAAGGCACCATCGTCGGCCCACTGATGACCGAGCTTGTCGGGTTCAAGGAACTGACGCCCTATCGAGGCGGCTGGTGCGGCAACGAAATCTTCTCCACCGCCTTCCCGCCAAAAACCCGCGAGAAGGCGCGCGAGCTGACCTTCAAGTTCGGCGAACAGCTGCGCAAGGAAGGCTATCGCGGCTATTTCGAACTGGACTTCCTGATCGACAAGAAAACAGGCGACATCTGGCTGGGCGAGCTGAACCCGCGCATCACCGGCGCCTCTTCGATGACCAACCACGCGGCCTTTGCCCATGCGGATGCGCCACTGTTTATCTTCCATCTGCTCGAGTTCTCGAAAAAGCCGTTCAAGCTGGGCGTGGAGGAATTGAACGCCCGCTGGGCGGATCCAGACATGATCGATTCCTGGTCACAGATGGTGATCAAGCATACCGAGGACACCGTGGATATTGTCACCCATGCCCCCCAATCCGGCATTTACAAGATGCTGCCGGACGGTCAGGTCGTGTTCAATCGGTTCGATTACCACCGCCGCGCGGTCGAAAGCGAGGATGAAGCGTTCTTCCTGCGTATCTCGAATGTGGGCGATTACCGCTATGAGGGCGCGGATCTCGGCATCCTTGTGACCAGGGGGCGCTCGATGACCAAAGGCTTCAAACTGACCGAGAAATCGAAGCGCTGGATCGACGGAATCAAGAACGCCTATTCCGCCCGCCCGCTGCCCTCTGCGCAGGCCTTTGAGGATCCGGCATTTAAGATTATGTAGGGCGCATGAAACTGACATTCCGCGCCGTAGAGGAAACACAGCCCGGCCAGAAACTGACCGGGCTCTTTTCCGAATACAGAAAGGCCTATCTCAATTGGTGGGCGGGCGAAGGCCTGTCCGGTCGCCCCACCTATGCGGAATGCCGCCGGGCCTTGCAAACTCACATGCCCGAAATCGTCGGACTCTACGACCGGTTGTGCGCTGCCGCTGGGGGCGGTGATCTGGAATCGCGGTTCCTGAGTTTCTATTGCCCGCCACGCTATCTGGCCGGTTGCAGTCAGGCGATCTGGCAGGGCAAGGAACCGCTCTTGGTCCGCAACTACGATTACAACCCGTCGGCATTTGACGGGGTATTTCTCAAAACCGTCTGGAACGGGCGTCAGGTGATGGGCACTTCGGATGGGCTGTTCGGTCTGCTCGACGGGATCAACGACGCGGGCCTCACCGTTTCGCTGACCTTTGGCGGACGCCGTGCTGTTGGCGACGGCTTTGGCGTGCCCCTCATCCTCAGATACCTTTTGCAAGTTTGCTCGACCATCGATGAGGCAAAAGAGGTTCTGACGCGGGTTCCCTGTCACATGACCTACAACGTGACGGTTCTGGATCGCGACAGGAATTACTTCACCGCCTACCTTGCTCCAGATCGCCCCACCATCATTACCAGAGTGGCAGTCGCCACCAACCATCAGGAGCGCGTTGAATGGTCCAGCCACGCGCGTTTGACGGCCTCAGTCGAACGGGAGCGGTTTCTGCTTCAGCGGTTGACGCTGCATCCGGAAACGAAAGAGAAGTTCATCGGGTCGTTCCTCAAGCCCCCGCTGTATTCGCTGGCATTCAACAGGGGATTTGGCACCCTCTACACAGCCGCCTATCACCCCTGCGATCTGTCCGTGGAACTGATCTGGCCGGACCGGACGTGGCGCAAGAACCTGAACCGGTTTGAAACAGGTCAACTCGGGGTCGACTATCCCGATGTTTTGCAGTCGGCAACTTGACAATCGCCTTGAGCTGACGCTCCATTTCGGGTCAGGTGCAAGGTGACCGATCCACCCCGTCCAAGCTGTTTGTCAAACCCTGCCATTGCCTTGCAGGAACTTTTACTGTCAACCGTTGCGCGAACCCTGTCTCTTAAGAAGATACACTCTGAAGAAGGACCGGCACAGCGCAGCAAACTGCCGAGGCTCTGGCCGAGCTGGTTTATGTCAATCTGCTGCACCCCGGTCATCCCGCGCTGTTCGGGTGGCCGCGCCGAACTGGGCGTGCGGATGGCCGTCAGCGCGCAGATGGGGCAACGCCATGGCATTCCTTGCACGGACAGCGCGGGCATGACCAACAGCAAGCTACCCGACTTTCAGGCGGGTTGCGAAAAAGGGAATGCCGAACTGCCCAGCGCGCCGGATGCGGCACGCGCCCGGGCTGGGACAAACCGGGCAGGGCCCCGTCAATCCCACGTGGGTCACATTGGCCGGGACAGCGAACCGCGGGTCACGATTTCGGTTTGAAGCTGGATGGATTGGCCAGGCGCTGCGGTTTCGATCATGTTGATCAACTCGATCGCTGCCCTACGACCCATCTCGCGATGCGGGACATGCAATGTCGTAAGGCCCGGATGAACGATCCGGGCCAACTCGATATCGTCAAACCCGGTGATCGATATATCTTCGGGCACACGCAGGCCCATCTTTTCGGCCTGGCGCAGCGCGCCTACGGCAAGAACGTCGTTACCGCACAAGACTGCTGTCGGGCGTGGGGCGCGGGACATCAACCTGCTGAAGGCTGCGGCCCCATTTTCGATTTCGTATGGTGTTTCGATGATCGACAATGCGTCGGGGGACAGGCCGTTTTTTGTCAAGGCGTCCCTGATGCCCTCGATCCTCAACCGGGCGCGGTCGTTGCCTTTACTGATGGCCGAAATCGTCGCCAGGCGCGTGTGCCCCTGACCGATCACCGCGTTCGCCAGTGCCATCATCGCTTCGCGATTGTCAAATCCGATGGAAGGAACACGCTTGCCCGGAATGAAGGACCAGGCAACCATCGCGGGGACCTTCTGACGGTCGAGATAGTCGTAGATGCGTGGGTCGCGATCATGGCCGATGAGCAACAGCCCATCAGCGCCACGGGCGACCAGATTTCTGATCTGCTCTTCCTCGACCTCGGGTTTGTAGGCGGAACTTGCAACAAGCAGGGTATAGCCGCGCTGGTGAATCTCTTCCTGAAACGCCTGCAGCCCCCTAGCAAAGATCGCGTTTTCCATCGTGGGAATGATCGCGCCGATCGTGAACGACCTCTTAGCCGCCATGACGCGTGCGGCAAAATTCGGTGTGTATCCCAAGACCTCGACCGCCGACATGACGCGTTTGCGCGTCGCCTCGACGACGCGTTGCGGATCGTTGAGGCACCTCGACACGGTCGCAGTCGAAACGCCCGCTTTCCTGGCCACATCATCCAGGGTCGGCGCGGACCGAAGTTTTGTCATTCTCGAACTCACAATTCGCTTTTGCCAAAGTCTAGACGGTTTGATGAGTGGATGGAAGTCACAATGTAAGCGCTTGCATTTGTCATGTAAGCGCTTACAAATAGGTAGGAGCCGATTCTACAGGGAGACCGGGAAATGTTTCTTGCAGCGTCCATTATCGTGTTTGCCATCTATTTTGCGAACGTGGCTTTGGGTGCTTTTGCGGGCAGCGCATTTCTTGGGGATGTAGGGGAGATGTTGGTTCTGTTCGCGGCGTCGATCCTGTTCGTTGTCGCAATTCTGAAGAAGGAGGCCGACCGCGACGCCAAGAATGGCGGTTGAGATGGGGCCGAATTTTCCAATGGGAGGGCATAATATGAACAACGACAGAAACGAGCTTGCATCCGCAGAGCGCCGCAATTTCCTGAAACTTAGTGCCAGCGGCGCTTTCACCGCCGCGCTGGTCGCAGGTGCCGGTGGGGTGCTTTGGTCATCCGAAGCGGCCGCGCAGACCGCGAAAGAGGAGCGCGAGCGGGAAAATGCGGCCGATCACGTCATGACCGTGGCAACAGCCTATGTGCTGGGAGCCTCGCGCAGCTATCCGATCATGCAACTGGACCTCAAAGAGAACATCCAGAACGCGACGAACGGCAAGGTGTATGTCAAACTGGCACCCGGCGGCCAGTTGGGCGCGGGCGGCGCGCTGGTGCAAAAGGTGCAGGGCGGCACGATTCAGGCGGCGCAGCATTCGTTGTCGAACTTCGCGCCCTTTGCCTCGACCGTCGATCTGATCAACATGCCTTATTTGTGCGGTTCGAACCAGCGCTTTACCAATCTGGTGCATTCCGACACATGGAAGAACGAAGTTCACCCCAAGGTCGAGGCGGCCGGGTTCAAGGCACTGTTCTATGTGGTGATCGACCCGCGTGTCGTCGCGGTGCGTCAGGGCGGTAACGCAGTCATGACCCCGGGTGACATGAGCGGCATCAAGTTCCGCGTGCCGGGGTCGAAGATGCTGCAACAATACTACCGGATGGTAGGCGCCAACCCGACCCCGGTTGCGTGGGGCGAAACACCTTCGGCCATCAAGCAGGGTGTCGCGGATGCGCTCGATCCGTCCGTTGGGGCGCTGTATGTTTTTGGTTTCAAGGACATTCTGAGCCATGTGACCTTTACACAGGCAGTGCCGGACAGTCAGGTCTATTCCTGTAACCTGGAATGGTTCAACTCGATGCCTGCCGATGTGCAGGAAGGCATCATGTGGGGGTCGGAGATGACCAGCCACCAGAACCTGTCCAAGGTTCCCTCGGCGCGGGCCTATGCCATGTCCGAGTTGAACAAGGCCGGAGTCGAGTTCCACTCGCTCAGCGCAGATCAATTGGCGGAATGGCAGGATGCCGGCGGCTATCAGAACGCCGATTGGGATCCGTTCAAGACGGAATTGGCGGGGTCGATGGATGCCTTTGAAAAGCTGGTCGAAGCGGCTGGTACACAGGGCAAATACTACGTTCACGACGCCTGATACAAATTCGGCGGGCACCGAACGGGTGTCCGCCGAGAGCTTCAAAAGCGTGGCCCACAGCAACGTCTTGCAGAATGCCTGCGCGTGACCGTTTTGACGCCGAGGGGAAAATGACCGTTCTTCAGAACTTAGACCGAAATGCAGAACGCTGGCTGCTGCTTGTGTTCTATGTGATGCTGGTGATCACGATGGCCATCGAGGTTCTGCGGCGCGAGATTTTCGCGTTCTCTTCGATCTGGGGCGAGGAAATCGTTCGCTATTCCTTCATCTATCTTGCCTGGATTGGCGCGGCTGCCGCCGTCAAGGAGCGGGCGCATATCCGCATTGACGTGGTCATGCACTATCTCGGGCCGCGCCCCAAAGCGTTGCTGTATATATTTGGCGATCTGGTGATGTTCGTCGTCGCCGTGATCGCGCTATACTGGTCTTACGAGGCCGTTCACGTGTCTGCCAAGTTCGGATCGGTGACCGATGGCCTGCGCGTGTCAAAGGTCTGGTTCCTGATGGCGGTTCCAACCGGTTTTGCGCTGATGATCTGGCGGCTGATCCAATCCCTGATGCGCGACGTGAAATCCCTTCGAGACGGCACCCCCGTCTTTGAAGGCGACAAGCTGTTTGATTGAGGAGACCTGCGATGCTTTGGAATTCCCTCAATCAATCCGTCGAACTGGGCTGGGATTTCTATCTGCCGGTTATCATGTTTGTCGGCCTCATCGCCTTGGCCGTACCGGTCTGGGCCGCGATTGGTTCGGCGGCAATCGTGATGCTGGTGATGTCAGGTGACTTGCCGCTCAGCCTTGTTGGCGAGAGCCTGTTCACCGGCATCGACGCGTTTGCGCTGACCGCCGTTCCGCTGTTCATCCTGACCGGTGACGTACTGGTCAGGACCGGGTTGTCACGCAAGTTTCTGGACGTGGCCGAGGCGTTGACCTGTTTCGCCAAGGGTGGTTTCGGCTCGGCCACGGTTCTGGTCTGCGGCATGTTTGCCGCCATCTCGGGCTCTGACGCGGCGGGTGCAGCCGCCGTGGGCCGCATGACCATCAACCGGTTGGTCGAAAGCGGCTATCCGCGCCCCTATGCGTGTGCGCTGGTTGCCGCAGGGGCCTGTACCGGCATTCTGATCCCGCCGTCCATTGCCTATATCATCATCGGCCTTGTGCTGGGGATTTCCGCATCGACCCTGTTTCTGGCCGCGCTCATTCCCGGTCTTGCCATTCTGGTGTCTATCCTGATCACCAACATCATCATGAACCGCCTATACGCCTATGAAGGGGGCGGGTTGATGACCATGGGCGAGTGGCTGGCCAATCTGGGCAAGGCTCTCAGGTCAGGTTGGTACGCCTTCATCGTGCCGGGGATTATCTTCTACGGCATCTTCTCGGGTCGCCTGACGCCGACCGAGGCCGGAGCGACCGCGGTGGTCGTCACCATTATCATGGGTTTCATCCTGCGTACGCTGACGCTGGCTGATTTCCCGTCGATGCTGGTCAGTTCGGCCAAGGTGAACGGGGTGATCCTGCCGATCATTGCGTTTTCGGCCCCATTGGCCGAAGCGCTTGCTATCATGGGTGTGCCGCAGGGCTTTGTCGCCTCGATCACGTCGCTGACCGATGACCCCTATCTTTTGATCCTTCTGATGATCGGCATCCTGATTGCTGCCGGTTGCGTCATGGAGACGACGCCGAATATCGTGATCCTCGCGCCCATCCTGAAACCGTTGGCGGACAATATCGGAATGAACGAAATTCAATTCTGCATCATGATGATTACCGCGCTGGGTGTCGGGTTCATCACGCCGCCTTTGG
This sequence comes from Ruegeria sp. BHSB058, assembly GCF_059613285.1. Classification (NCBI taxonomy): domain Bacteria; kingdom Pseudomonadati; phylum Pseudomonadota; class Alphaproteobacteria; order Rhodobacterales; family Roseobacteraceae; genus Ruegeria; species Ruegeria sp. BHSB058. The sequence goes on from NZ_JBXWSF010000005.1 coordinate 79,163, forward strand.
GTCTGAACCTGTTCGTCGTCTCGGGCATAACCGGCGAGTCGATCCTCAAGATCGCCGCCCGTGCCGTGCCCTTCGTTCTTACCATGCTGATCGTGGTCATTCTGATCGCTTATGTTCCGGCGGTTTCGACTACATTGCTTCCTGAAATCTACCAATAGGATCTGCTGAATATGCCTCGTGACTATCTGAAAAAGGCAACCCTGACCGCGCAATCGCATGCGTCGGAGGTTCATGACACGGTCAAGACCATTCTTGCCGACATCGAGGCAGGCCGGGACGCCAAGGCCATGGAATACGCGGCCAAGTTCGACAAATACGAAGGCAATGTCCTGATGAGCGCCAAGGAGATCGAGGCCGCCTGTGCGCTGGTTCCCGAAAAGCTCAAGGCGGACATCCGCTTTGCCCATGACAACGTACGCCGGTTTGCGGAAACGCAAAAGGCAACCGTGTCTGATGTGCAGATGGAAATCGTGCCGGGGTTCATCGCCGGTCAGAAAGCGATCCCGGTGGATGCGGCGGGCTGCTATGTGCCGGGCGGGCGATACAGTCACATCGCCAGCGCGATCATGACCGTCACGACGGCGAAGGTGGCCGGGTGCCGGCATATCACCGCCTGTTCCCCTCCGCGCCCGAGTGAGGGGGTCGCGCCCGCAATCGTTTACGCGGCGCATATCTGTGGTGCCGACAGCATCCTTGCAATGGGGGGCGTTCAGGGGGTCGCCGCGATGACTTATGGCCTGTTCGGCCTGCCGCGCGCCAATATCCTCGTGGGGCCGGGCAATCAGTTTGTCGCCGAGGCCAAGCGTATTCTGTATGGCAAGGTCGGCATCGACATGATCGCAGGCCCGACCGACAGTCTGATTCTGGCGGACTCGACCTCGGATGCGCATGTCGTTGCAACCGATTTGGTCAGCCAGGCCGAACATGGATACAACTCACCCGTCTGGTTGGTGACCGATGACCGGGATCTGGCGCAGAAGGTCATGGAACTGGTTCCGGCATTGATCGACGATCTTCCTGAACTGAACCGTGACAATGCTTTTGCTGCTTGGCGTGACTATGCCGAAGTGATCGTCTGTTCGGACCGCGAGGAAATGGCCGCCTGTTCCGACGAATATGCGCCCGAACATCTGACGGTACAGGCCGATGATCTGGATTGGTGGTTGAACCGGCTGACCTGCTATGGCTCGCTGTTTCTGGGCGAGGAAACCACCGTGTCCTACGGCGACAAGGCCACGGGCACCAACCATGTGCTGCCCACGTCTGGCGCTGCGAGCTATACTGGTGGGCTGAGCGTGCACAAGTACATGAAGATCGTGACATGGCAGCGGGCGACGCGTGAGGGGTCCAAGCCGATTGCGTTGGCCACTGCCCGCATCTCCCGCCTGGAGGGGATGGAGGGGCATGCACGGGCTGCCGATGTGCGACTTGCCAAGTATTTTCCCGACGAACAGTTCGATCTGACCGCCGATGGATGATCCGCGCGCGCTTTTTGACCTGACGGGACGGGTTGCCTGCGTCACCGGCGCAAGCTCGGGTCTGGGGCGGAGGGCGGTGATTGTTCTGGCCGCCGCCGGGGCTCGGGTAATCGGCGTCGCTCGACGCGCCGGGGCCTTGGCGCAGCTGCGTGACGAGGTTGGCGACAGCGTCGCCACAATGGTCGGGGATGTGGCCGACCGGGCCGCGACAGACGCGCTGGTCGAACGGATATCCGCCCCGTTCGGCGCGCCGGACATCATTGTCCACGCGGCCGGGTTGAATTCGCGCGAAGCCGCCGATGAGGTCACGGACGAAGGTTGGGATGCGACCCTTGCACTGAACCTCAGCGCGCCGTTCTTTCTGAGCCGGGCGATGGTGCCTGTAATGAAGGAACGCGGCTGGGGCCGCATCGTGAACTTCGCGTCGTTGCAGACCACGAGGGCCTTTCCGGGCGGCATCGCCTATGGCGCGACCAAAGCCGGGATCGGCCAGCTGACACGGGCCATGGCCGAGGCATGGTCGCCTTTCGGCATCACCGCCAACGCAATCGGGCCGGGGTTCTTTCCGACGGAACTGACGCAAGCCGTATTCGACGATCCCGAACGGGCTGCCCGCAATGCCGCGCAAACCTGCATCCGGCGCAATGGGCGGTTGGAGGATATCGACGGTCCAATCCTGTTTTTGTGCTCAAGGGCGTCTGACTATGTCACGGGGCAGGTTTTGATGGTCGACGGGGGGTTCACGGCAAAATGAAAGCGCTGGTTTACGAGGGTGTAGAACGGCTGGCTTATGAGGAAGTGCCCGATGCCGTTCCCGTCCTGGGCGAGCACCTGATCCGGGTCGAGGCCGTCGGCATCTGTGGCTCGGACATGCATGCGTATCTCGGTCACGATGCCCGGCGTCCGGCGCCGCTGATATTGGGGCACGAGGCGGCGGGAGTTGTCGTCGGCGGGACCATGGACGGGACGCGCGTGACGATCAATCCGCTTGTGGTCTGTGGCCGTTGCCTTGCCTGCGTGTCTGGTCGCGAAAATCTGTGCCCGGACCGTCAAATCATCTCGATGCCCCCGCGTGAGGGGGCGTTTGCGCAATATGTCACCATGCCGGAGGCCAATCTGATCAAGGTGCCGGATGACGTGCCGTTATCCCGGGCCGCGCTGGCCGAGCCGCTCGCAGTGAGTTGGCATGCGGTCAGGTTGGGGGTTGAGGCCCTGCATCCTGCGATGGACAGGCGTGCGCTGGTGATTGGTGGCGGGGCCATTGGCGTTGCGGCGGCATTGGCGCTCAAGGCGATCGGGGTTGATGACGTGACCATTGTCGAACCGAATGCGCACAGGCGAGGGTTTCTGGAACAGCTTCGGTCACTGAAACTGGTAGACAGTGTGATCGGTTCGTTTCCGCTTGTCATAGACGCTGTCGGATATGCGGCGACCCGAGACAGCGCGTCAGCCCGCGTTGCGCCGGGAGGGGTGATCGTGCATGTCGGGCTGGGCGAGGACACGGGCGGGCTGGATGTGCGCCGAATGACCTTGCAGGAAATAACCTTCATCGGCACTTATACCTATACGAGCGAGGATTTTCGCCAGACCGTGCAGGCGATCTTTGATGGGCGCCTTGGGCAACTCGACTGGTTTGAAGAACGGGCGTTGTCAGATGGGGCGCAAGCGTTTCGCGATTTGCGTGCCGGTACGGTCGCCGCACCAAAGATCGTCCTGACACCGTGGGCGTAGACCCGGCAACAATGGAGGCAACCATGTACAAAAAAGTTCTTGTCCCGATGGCGCTGGATCACGGCATCTCGCAGCACACGCTGGAAGTGGCCCAGGCCCTTTCCGGCGGAAGTGGTGAGATCATTGCATTGCATGTCTATGAAGCGCCGCAGGGTTCCGTCAGCAGCTATCTGGACAAATCCGTGGTCGAAGAGGCGTTTCGCCATGCGCGCAACCTGCTTGAGGACAAGGTCGAGGGCCTTGACGGCGTTCATCCCGTTATCGTCAGGGGGCATTCGGCTCGTGCCATCATCGATTATGCCACCGAAAACGAGATCGACTGTATCATCGTAGGCTCGCACAAACCGGGGCTCAGCGACTATTTTCTGGGCTCGACCGCATCGCGCGTCGTTCGGCATGCACCCTGTGCCGTGCATGTGCACCGCCAATCCTAAACCCGTCAATCGCGCCCAGGGCGCATCATTCAGGATCTAGAACTCGGATATGAACATAGACAAACAGATCACCGATACTCTGGTCGCGAACGACATTTCGTTCGTCACCACGGTGCCGTGCAAGCAACTGGCCGGGGTCATTGCCGAAATCGATCGGCGCGATGATATCCTACACATCCCCTCGAACAAGGAAGACGAGGGTATGGGGTTGTGTGCCGGTGCCTGGATGGGCGGCAAGCGTCCGGCCATCATCATGCAGAACACCGCGATTGGCGTAACCATCAACACGCTGGCCACGCTGATCCAGTACTATCGGATGCCCCTGCCGATGCTGATCTCCTATCGCGGCGAGTTGCGCGAGCCGGTGGCCTGTCAGGTCGAGATGGCCGTGCATACCAAGGCGCTTCTGGCGCAACTTAACATCCCCACCTACCATTTCCACAATCAGCGGGATGTTGGGGAACTGGACAACATCCTGAAATACACCTTCATGTGCAACAAGCCGGTGGCGGTCCTGACCGACGCCAATTTCTGGGGAGGCTATGGCGACCAATGATCCGTTCTGAAATTCTGCGGGAAATCGCCCCGATCATTCGTGACCATCTGGTGATCTGCAATATCGGCATCCCCAGCCAGGAGTTGCACGCCATCGACGACCAGCCGACCAATTTCTACATGCTTGGCACGATGGGTCTGGCCTCGTCGATCGGGTTCGGGCTGGCACTGGCGCAGCCCAAGCCGGTGATCGTGATCGACGGTGACGGATCGGTTCTGACCAATCTGGGCACGTTGCCCACCATCGGTAACCATCAGGCCGACAACTATATCCTGCTGATCATCGACAACGGGTCCTATGGCTCGACCGGGGATCAGCCGACCTATGCCGGGCAGCGGACCTCGCTGGCGGGAATGGCCCGCGAGGCGGGGTGCGAGACCGTGATCGAGTGCCGCGCAGAAGAGACCGGAGCAGTGTTGCAGCAGGCTCTGGATGCCGGGCGCAAGACCGTCATCGTGTGCAAATGCGAAAGTGGCAACGCCAAGATGCCTGTCATCACCATGGACCCGGTGGTCATCCGCGACCGTTTCATGAAGGCCGTTCAGGCCTGATGGCGACAAACGCCATCCATTGCGCCGAAGACGCGCGCCGGTTGGCACGCCGACGGCTGCCTTGGATGGTGTTCGACTATATCGACGGTGCCGCAGGCCAAGAGCAGGGCGCGCGGCGCAATCGCGCGGCGCTGGACCGGGTTCAGTTACGCCCGCGAGTGCTTCGCAACGTGCAGCGACGAAGTCTGAATTACGTGGTCCTAGATAAGGAGTGCGGGCAAGCCTTCGGGATCAGTCCAATGGGCATGTGCAATCTGGCTGGGCATGGGGCGGATCTGATGCTGGCCCGGTTGGCTGCGCGACTGCGCATACCGCATGTGGTTTCAACGCTGGCCTCGACCAGCCTCGAACAGATCCAGGAACAGGCGCAAGGGCAGGCCTGGCTGCAATTGTACTATGGCGAAGATTCCTGGCGTCTGATCCCTCGTGCGCGCGCTGCGGGTTACCAGACGCTGGTTCTGACCGTGGACGTGCCTGAGGTGGGGCGGCGGCCCAAGGATCTGCGCAATGGGTTCAAGATGCCCTTCCGTCTGGGTCCGCGCCAATTCATCGATTTTGCGCTGCATCCGCGCTGGTCGCTGAGCACCCTTTTCAAGGGCCGTCCGGAACTGGCGAATTTTGGCGGACCTTTCGGGACTTTTGACCGGGACGCCAGCCGTGCGGCGGCCGATTGGGACTATCTGAGGCGGTTGCGCCAGGAATGGCAGGGCAATCTGGTGGTCAAGGGTGTGATGGACCCCGAAGATGCCTTGCGATTGCGGAGCGAAGGCGTCGATGCGGTACAGGTTTCCAACCACGGCGGCCGACAGATGGAAAGCGCGCCGGGTGCACTTGACGCGTTGCGCGAAATTCGCGAGGCCATCGGGTCGGAGTTCCCGCTGTTCTTCGATAGCGGCCTGCGGTCGGGAGAAGACATTGTCAAAGCCTATGCTTCGGGCGCGGATTTCGTTTTCTTCGGGCGGCCCCTGCTTTTTGCAATCGCGGCCAGCGGCGAAGCTGGCCTCAAGCAGTTTGCAGCTGTGCTTCAGGCTGAGCTTCACCAGACATTGGCGCAAATCGGCCGATGCGCGATCACTGAAGTCGATCAAAGCTGTATTGCGTGACGTTGCGGTATTCGGAAAACCGCGACAGCGTGGATCAGCAGGCGTGTCGGCAACCATTGCGCATATGATTGACCGCCACCGGGTTCATAGTCAGATGTACCGTTGAACTCTGCACCCTGTCCAAGCACAATCGCGCTATGACAAACCGCTTTCCCGATCCCCGCTTCCGATTGCGCGTCGTGTTCAGCCCGGACGAGATGATCGGACCTGGCAAGGCGGAATTGCTGGAACATATCGCGTGCACCGGGTCCATTGCGGCGGCGGGGCGCGAAATGAGTATGAGCTACAAGCGGGCCTGGCAACTGGTTGAGACTATGAATGCGATGTTTGCCGAACCTGTTGTGCTAAGCACGCGCGGTGGGGCCAATCGTGGCGGGGCCGAGCTGACGCAGACGGGGCGTAAGGTCCTGGCTGCCTATCGCGCGCTCGAACACGATGCGCGGCAGGCCGCGCATCCACATATCGAAAAGCTGTGCGAGATGCTGCGCGAACGGGAGGTGGAAAAATAGGGGTTGCCCATGCAGATGAAGCTCCGATATTCCCGAAGAAACATAACGAGTTTTTGACCTATGAACACGACTTTCTCTCGCGTTTGCCGAACCTGGATCGCGGCGCTTGGAATATGCGCTTCGCTGGCCATCCCAGCGCGCGGCGAGGAAGTTCTGGTTTTTGCAGCGGCCAGTCTCAAGTCAGCTTTGGATGACATCGCGGCAGAGTATTCGGCGCAAAGTGGACATACGGTTACCCTCTCTTTTGCAGGGTCCTCGGTTCTGGCGCGCCAGATACAGCTTGGCGCCCCGGCACAGGTCTTTCTTTCGGCCAATGTCGACTGGATGGACTTATTAGAGGTGGAAGGGTTCATCGACCCGGAAACCCGGGTGGATCTGTTGGGCAACAGTCTTGTTCTGATCGGGCCGCCGACCGGCGAATCGCCCGTCGAGATCGGACCGGACTATCCTTTGGGCGATCAGTTGGCGGGCGGACACCTTGCAATGGCTTTGGTGGACGCGGTGCCCGCAG